>JANNXB010000446.1:0-2682 GCA_031409355.1 Betaproteobacteria bacterium
AGCGTCATCGACGCGGGCAGGATCGTAATGGCCGAATCCGGCAAGCAGTTCGATCCCAAGGTGGTCGCGGCCTTCGTCAAGGTGGCGAAGAATTTCGAGAAGGTCCGCGCGCACTTCAAGGACGAACTCGAAGGCATCCACAACCTCGATTTCGGCTCGATGCCGTAATCCCAGGCCCGCGCCAGCGCGGGTTAGCGCAGCCGGAAACGCACCGGGAACAGCACCTCGCGCGGCGCGCTGTCGGGCAGCGAGCGCAGGGTCCGCGCGGCGCGTACGGCCGCATCGTCGAGCAGCGCGTGGCCGCTGCTGGCCTCCAGCCTCGCGGCGATCGCATTGCCCGAGGCATCCAGGAACAGCAGTACCAGCGCTTCACCCTGCAGCCCGCGCTCGATGGCTTCGGGCGGGTACGGCAACTCGCGCCGCAACTGCTCCACGGCCCGGAGCGCAGCTTCACCCTCGAGGCGGGGCAAGGCCCCCGGCAAGGGCGCCGCCGCGGGAACGGCGACGAGGATGTCGGCCGGGCGGGATGCGCGGAGGGGCGCAGCTGCGTTAGCATTCCGGGGCGCTTCCTGGGGCAACAGTAGTTGCGGTACGGCGGGCAATTCGGGTTCGGGGCGTGGCTCGCGCAGCGAGACCTTCAGTTCCGCCGGTGCGGGATGCGCGGTACGGGATGCCGGGAGCACGAGCTGCGCGACTGCGGCGATCAGCGCGGCATGCAGGACGAGAGAGAGTGCCAGGGCCCGGCCGAGGAACGAAGGCATGCTTTTCATCGTGGACGGCTGAAGGAACGACAGGTGTTGCAACACTCTATCAGCACGAAGCTCCGCATGGGCGCACTGGCGCTGCTGCTCGCGTCCAGCACGGTCCCCGCGCAGCCGGATCCGGTGGCGTACGGCAACCGCGTGGAATCGGGCGATATCTCCCAGGTGCGCGCGTGGCTCGCCGCGGGGCTCGACCCGGACTACCTGGCGGACCGCATCGGCACCGGCCTGATGATCGCCGCCTGGTACGACAACCTGCCGATGATGGAACTGCTGGTCGCGCGCGGCGCGAACGTGAACCAGTTTAATGCGCTGGGCGAGCAGGCGCTGATGCACGCCGCCTGGCGCGGCAACGCCGATGCGGTCAAGTGGCTGCTCGCGAAAGGGGCCCGCATCAACAGCGAGCCGATGCGCTGGAGCGCGCTGCACTACGCGGTGTTCGCCGGGCACGAGAAAGTCGCGGCGCTGCTGCTCGACAACGGCGCCGACATCAACGCGCGCATCGCGAACGGCTCCAGCGTGCTGATGATGGCGATCTACGAAGGCCACGAACCCCTGGTCAGGCAGTTGCTCGCGCGCGGCGCCGACCGCAGTGTGAAGAACGACCGCGACGAGGGCGCGCTCGAATGGGCCTTCAAGCACAAGCGCCTCGCCATCGCCCGGCTGGTTTCGGCGCCGCAGGAGTTCGTCGCCGCCGCGAACCGGCCCAAGGCGGCCTGGGGCGAGGCGGTGCGCTCGCAGCCCAGCGCCGCGGCCCCGGCGGCCGCCTCTCCGGCGCCGCCCGACCCGCTGACCATCCAGATCGAATCGCTGGTGCGCATGCGCGACGTCCTCGCCGCGCGGGGCTTGACCGAGGAACCCGCCAAGCTCGACAAGCGCATCGCCGCACTGCGCGCGCAACGCGCCCGGGCGGACAAGGGCAAGCCACCCGCCGCGGCGCTCGAAATCAGCGCCAGCACGGCATCGCCGCAGGACCAGCGCATGCGCGTGATCTTCGGAGCAGGCGGCCCGCCCCCCTAGTGCTACTGCTTTAGACAAAGTGCTGAATCCTTTTCTACCGAATGCCTCTCCTTGTCTACGATGCTCGCTGTGATCGGGCAGATCGAGGTGATGAGATGTTGCACCGCAAGAACATGGGTTCCAGGGAAAGCTGGGCGCGGGTGATCGCTGGCCGCAGGCCGCTCGAAGACCCGCGGTGATCCGGGTCGACGCAGCCGTGTTCGCCGCCGCCCAGTCCGGCGATCCGGTCGCCCTGGAGCGGCTGCTGCGCGAACTGCAGCCCGACATCCGCCGCTATGCACGGCGCCAGTGCCATCGCACGTCGGCCATTGAGGACGTGGTTCAGGAAGCCCTGATCGTGCTGTACCGCCGCCTGGGCAATGTGCGCGACCCTCTGGCCCTGGCGGGCTGGATATTCCGCGTGGTCACCCGGCTGTGCATGCTTCCCGTGCTGGTGCTGATACGTGGCGCGGAAGAACTGACGGAGCGGCACGAGGCTGAGTATTTTGCGCAGGTTCCAAAGGACGATCTGCGTATTGACCTCGTCCGAGCGCTGGAGTCGCTGCCGGACATGTACCGCGAGGTGATCCTGCTGCGTGACATGGAGCAGCTCACCATCGGCGAGGTGGCCGATCAATTGCGCATCACTCGCGAAGCATGCAAGAGCCGTATTCATCGCGGCCGGGCCCTTCTACGCGAGTACCTGCAAGGCGATGAGTATGGGTGAACGAACCATTGCCGTCCTGGGCTCGGCGGCTTTCTTCGTGGTCGCACCATTTACATTGGCGGGGCTCATTCCATGGTTGATCACGGGTTGGCAACTCCAGCCGCCGTTCTTTGGTCTGGAGCTGACGCGCGGTATCGGCGCGATCATGATTCTCGCAGGCGTGCCTGGGCTCGTTGACGCATTTGCGCGTTTCGC
>JANNXB010000447.1:0-10840 GCA_031409355.1 Betaproteobacteria bacterium
AGAGCAACCGATGATCAAAAAAGGCATCAAGCAGCTCATCGCCGAGGCCGAGCAACGCTCGACCGGCATTTCGGTTGAAGAGGCGAAGAAGCGCATCGACGACGGCAAGACGGTGTTCGTCGACATCCGCGACGTGAGGGAACTTGAGCGCGAGGGCATGATCCCCGGCGCCTTCCATGCGCCGCGCGGCATGCTCGAATTCTGGGTCGACCCCGAGAGCCCGTACTACAAGCCGGTGTTCACCGACGACAAGACCTTCATCCTCTACTGCCAGGCCGACTGGCGCGGCACGCTCGCGGCGGCGGCGCTCGGCGACATGGGGATGACGAACGTGCTGCACCTGCAGGGCGGGTTCGGCGAGTGGCGCAAGGCGGGCGCACCGACGGCGGCGAGGCCGGAGAAGAAGTCCTGAAGTTTCGCTGCGTTTAAATCGGGCTCTGACCCCGATTCCAGCCCCCGATTTCCGCATGGCAGGGATTCTGAATTCGCGTTTGTGAAACCATGCCGCGCTGCGGCATGATTGGCGGTTAAATCCACCATGACCATGCCAAACCGCCGCGCGATGATCCTGCTGCTCGTATTGAGCGGCAGCATCATTTCCATCTGCATGGGCCTGCGCCAGAGCCTCGGGCTGTTCATGCGGCCGATGACGGTGGATGCCGGCATCTCGGCGGCCACGTTCGGCTTCGCCATCGCGCTGCAGAACATCGTCTGGGGCATCGCGCAGCCTTTCGTCGGCGCGCTCGCCGACAAGTATGGGCCGCGGCCGATCCTCGTCGTCACGGCGCTCCTGTATGCGGCGGGGCTGCTGCTGATGGCCTTCTGGCACGACTCGGTCGGCATCAACGTGGCGGGCTTTCTCCTCGGCGTCGGCACGGCGGGCACCGCCTTCGGCGTGCTGACCGGCGTGGTGACGCGCGCGACACCGCCGGAAAAGCGCAGCCAGACGGTCGGCCTGGTCGCCGCGGTGGGATCGCTGGGCACCATGGTGCTCGCGCCGCTCGGCCAGTCGCTGATCAATGCCTACGGCTGGCAGATGGCGCTTGTCGCCTTCGCCTGCATTGCGAGTTCGATGATTTTTCTTGCGCTTCCGATCAAGGGACTTGCTACCGTTTTGAACGCCGGTCCTGTTGATTCAAATTCGAATGTAAATTCAAAATCCCAGCCCCTGGGCGAGGCGCTGCGCGAGGCGGTCACGCATCGCGGCTACCTCTTCATGACGCTGGCGTTCTTCGCCTGCGGCTTCCAGCTCGTCTTCATCACCACGCACCTGCCGGCCTACCTGCAGCTGTGCGGCGTGGCGCCGGGGGTGAGCGCGACTGCGCTCGGCCTGATTGGTCTCTTCAACGTCATCGGCACCTACACCTTCGGCTGGCTCGGCGCGCGCTACAGCCAGCGGCGCCTGCTGGCGATGATCTACCTGCTGCGCACGCTGTTCATCATCGGCTTCCTCATGGTTCCGATCAGCGCCACCACCACGCTCGTCTTCGCCGCGGCGATGGGCTCGCTCTGGCTGGGCGTCTCGCCGCTGGTCACCGGCATCATCGCGCGCGTGTTTGGTCTGACACATTTCGGCACGCTCTACGGCGTGGTGTTCCTGAGCCACCAAGTCGGTTCGTTCTTCGGCGCGTGGATGGGCGGCCTGGTGTTCGCGCAATGGGGCAACTACAACTTCGCCTGGGGCGCGCTGGTCGCCATCGGCCTCGCGGCGTTCACGCTGCAGTGGCTAATGGACGAGAGCCCGCCCAGGGCGCATGCGGGACTGGTGCCGGCATGAATTCCGGCGACCTCGACGGTATCTGACCCCGATTTTGCGGTTTCCCCTTAGAATTGCGCGCATCTCAAAGGGGGATACAACATGAAATCGATGCTCGCCCGCTTCATCTGCCGCATCCTCGCCGCCAGCATGGTCGTCCTGCCGTTTCACGCGCAGGCCGAGTTGATCGGCACCGACCAGGCCACCAGCGCCCCCATTGCAACGAATGCGGTTTCGCGGGGCGAACTTGCGGCGCAGTTGCGCATGCTCGGGCTCACGCCCGAGGCGGCCAGCGAGCGCGTCGCCGCGCTCACCGACGCGGAAGTCGCCGGCCTTGCGGGCCGGACCGGCGAGGCGCCGGCCGGCGCGAGCAGCATTCTGATGATTCTCGTGCTGGCGTTCCTGCTCTGGCGCTTCACCGCCAGCGACCAGGCGAAAGCGGAGTCGGCTGCCAGGGACAAGGCAGCGAAACCCGCGCCCGAGAAGAAATAGCCCGGGCTAAGTGCCCCTTCCCCACAGTCCGCAGTAGCGTCGCACCACCATCGCCCGGCCGGCGGCGTAGCCCGGCATGTCCTTGTACTTGTCCAGCTGCAGCTCGTTCTCCGCCGGCTGCCAGCAGCGGCCGTTGCGCGCCTGCTCCTTGACCAGGTCGGAGGCGTACTGTTGCAGCGCGATCTGGTCCTCGACGTCCTTCTTCGTGCCGAGCCGGTCGCCGGGCTGCCCGGGGTGGCCGGGGACCATGCGCGTCCAGTCCAGGGCGAGAATCCTCTTGAAGGACTCCATCGCCTCAAGCGGATGGAAGTCGATCATGCCGAGGCCGGGAAAGGCGCCGACCGGGACGAGATCGACCAGGAAGATAAGCTGATCCTGCGGCAGCCGCAGCACCAGCGTGGAGTCGGAGTGGTTCAGGCCGACGTAGGACAGCTCGACGATCTTGCCGCCCATGCGGATGACCCGGCCGCCGTCGCCCACCACCTCGTCGGGAAGCGGCGTGGCTGGATCCTTCACCACCGCGAGGCGTTCCGCGGCGCGCTTGTGCGCGATGATGGTCGCGCCCGCATCCTTGAAGGCCTTGCCACCGGCGATGTGGTCGTAGTGGTGGTGGCTGTAGATCAGGTACTTGATCGGCTGGCTGGTGACCTTGCGGATTTCCGCGACGTAGTCGGCGCCGCCGGTCGGCCGGCCGTAGGCCACCGGGTCGGTGGCGATGACGCCGTCGCTGGTGACGATGAACATCGACTGGTGGCCGCCGTTGCGGAAGATGTAGACGCCGTCGGCACCTTCTACCTTGGTGGTCTGGATCGGCGGACGAGCCGGTGCCTGCGCCGAGGTTTGAGCTGCGGCGGGCAGGGCGACGCAAAGTGCAAGTAAGGCAAGAATGCTGCGCTGCATGGTTTTCTCCTCCCAGGTGATGGTTATAAAAGCATAACACCCCGGAAAACGGATTTATTCCTTTTGCTACACTGGAGGTCCACAACCACGAAAGGAGGTGATCCAGTGAGAGACCACCAAGGCAGTACCGGCGGGCAACGCTCCGGATCAACTCGAGACTCAGGGAGCTGCACCGGCTAGTTCGCCGGAAGTGCCTTTGATTTACGAACGCCCTGGCCGCGCAAGCGCCCGGGGCGTTTCATCTCTTGGGTTACAAAGGCTGAAAGGGGAAGCATGAGGAAAACCGCGATCGCGGCGTTTGCCTGGTTCGCGTTCGGTGCGCAGGCCCAGACAACGCAGGCCATCGTGCCGTTTCCGCCCGGCGGCGCGCTGGACGCGCATTTCCGAAGCCTCGGCTGATGCTCGGCGCGGCGGCCGTCGCGATCTGGTGCGATGTCGCATTGGAGGTCAAGGACGAGTACGACGATTGGCATGCGCACGAGCACATGCCGGAGCGGCTTGCCATTCCCGGATTCCTGCGCGGTTCGCGCTGGGTCTCGGTGGACGGGCGCAACGCTTATTTCATCCTCTACGAACTCGAAGCGCTGTCAGTGCTCACAGAGGGGCCCTACCTCGAGCGCCTGAACAACCCTACGCCCTGGTCGACGAAGATGATGCCGCACCATCGCAACATGGTGCGCAGCCTGTGCCGCGTTGAATCAAGTTTCGGTACGGGTCTCGGAGAAGCGATGCTGACGATCAGGCTCACGCATTCACTCGGCGCAGAACTGCTTGCCAGTCTCCCGGCGCGCAAGGGCCTGGTCGCGGCGCACCTGCTGCGCGACGCGGGTGCGGTGCAGGGAGCGCAGACGACGGAGCAGAAAATCCGCGGCGGCGACAAGTCGGCCGACTGGATCGTGCTGGTCAACGGCTACAGCGCGAAGGCGCTGTCAAGCCTGGCCGCCGGAGAATTGAAGGACGCGGCGCCGGGTTCCATCTCGCGAATCTACAGGTTGGCCTACAGCCTTTCTACGGGTCGATCTTGATGTTGGCTTCCTTCGCCACCTTGGCCCATTTCGCGATTTCGCTGCGGATGAACGCGGCGAACTCGGCCGGCGTGGAGGAGACCGTGTCCAGGCCGGCGGCGGCGAACTTCTCCCGCAGTTCCGGCTGCGCAAGCGCGGCGTTCAGCGCCTGCGACAGCTTCGCCACCGCTTCCGGCGGCGTGCCGGCGGGCGCGAGCACGCCCTGGAAGCCGCTTGCGTCGACCGAGTATCCGGCCTGTTCGAAGGTGGGGACGTCCGGCAGCGAGGCGAGCCGCGTCTTGCCGGTCACCGCGATGGCCTTCAGCTTGCCCGCCTTGATCTGGGTCATCGTCACCGAGGGTGCGTCCATCGTGATCTGCACCTGGCCGCCGAGCAGGTCGGTCATGACCGGGCCGCTGCCTCTGTAGAACACCACCGGGATGTCGAGCCCGGCGGCGCGCTTGAACATCTCCGCGCCGAAGTGCGGGCCTGAACCGGCGCCGGAGATGGCGAAGTTGAGCTTGCCGGAGTTGGCCTTGGCGTAGGCGACGAATTCCTTGATGTTGTTCGCCGGCACGTTGCCGGCGATGGTCGCCAGCAGCGCGTTGGTCGTCGTGATCCCGATCGGCACGAAGTCCTTCACCGCGTCGTAGTTCATCTTCGGGTAGACCGCCTGGTTGATGGCGATGGTGCCGGTGTTGCCGAGCACGATGGTGTAGCCGTCGCCCGGCTGCTTGGAGGCGAACTCCAGGCCGATCATGCCGGCGTTGCCGCCTTTGTTGTCGATCAGTACCGGCTGGCCGAGCACTTCCTGCATCTTCGGCTGCAGGTGGCGCGCGACGAAGTCCAGGTTCCCGCCGGGCGGGAATGGCACCACGAACTTGATTGGTTTGTTGGGGTAGGGCTGGGCCTGCGCGGAAAGAGACAGTAGCAGGCCGACGGCGATGTGCAGGAATTTCATGGATCCTCCCAGATCAGGAAACCGGACTCTACCGCATGTGCCGTCAGCGCCCCAAAGTGATGACGACGATGCCGAGGGCGATCAGCGCCATGCCGCCGAGTTCCATCGCGCTTAGCTTCTCGCGGAAGAGTTTCAGCGATACGACGTAGGAAAAAATCAGTTCCACCAGGCCGAGGGTGCGCACGTTCGCCGCGGCCTCGATCGCGAACGCGGTGAACCAGCCAGCCGAGGCGGCGGCGCCCATGAAGCCGGCGAAGAGCGACGGCCGCCACTCGCGCAGCACGCCCGCGACGACTTTCGGTTCGCGTGCCAGCAGCCAGCCGCCCAGTACCACGGTCTGCAGCGCGAGCGCTACGGCCAGCGTCACCGCGGCCGCGCCAAGATAGTTCGCACCGTCGAAGGAGAGCGCGGCGCCGCGGTAGCCGACCGCGGCGAAGGCGAAAGCGGTGCCGGAGGCAAGGCCGAGCAGCGCCGGCCTGCCGGTCCAGCCCGAGAGCAACGCGCGCAGCGGGCGTTCCTTGTCGGCGGGCGACAGCAGCAGCACGCCAACCGTGGCGCAGGCGATCGCGAACAGCGCGGCGACGCTCACCCGGTCGCCCAGAGCGACGAATGCGAACAACGCGACCTGCACGACTTCCGTCTTCGAGTACGCCACGCCGAGCGCGAAGTTGCGTTCCTGCATCGTGCGCAAGAGCAGCGCAGTGGCGGCGATCTGCGACAGCGCGCCCAGCGCCACCCACGCGGCGAAGCCCGGCCCGGGCTGCGGCAGCGCCGTGCCGGTGAATTCGAGCACCAGCCAGAGCCACAGCAGCGCGAACGGCAGTCCGTAGAGGAAACGCACCAGCGTCGCGCCGAGCGTGCCGAGCCTGGACGTGAGCCCGCGCTGGGTCGCGTTGCGCAGAGTCTGCGCGAACGCCGCCCAGAGGGTGATCGGAATCCACAGCCAGTCGGGATAATCCATGAATAAAAAGGCCCGGTCGCCCGGGCCTTTGAAGTTACTGCTGCAAGCGCTGGATCAAAGCGGCTTGATGTTGGTCGCCTGGTCGCCTTTTGGCCCGGTGGTGATGTCGAAGGAAACCTTCTGGTTTTCCTTCAGGCTCTTGAAGCCCGAACCCTGGATCGCGGAGAAGTGCGCGAACACGTCCTTGCCGCCGCCATCGGGGGTGATGAAGCCAAAACCTTTCGCATCGTTAAACCACTTGACGGTTCCGGTTGCCATGTCTGATTGCCTCTCGAATAAAAATTAAAGATTTGGGCTCAAGCCCACCTTGCCGGTACCACCAAGAAGATTAGCGCAGGATTTTGTTTCTTTGACCAGCGGAAATTCATAGAGGGATCCAGCGGCGCGATAATACCCCAAAGGCAAATATGCTTGCAAATGTGAAACCGTCGCGCATCTGCGTCTTCGGCGCGGGGGCAATCGGGGGTCATCTGGCGGCGAAATTCGCCGCCGCCGGACATGACGTTTCCGTGATCGCGCGCGGCGCCAACCTGGCCGCGATCCGGGCAAACGGTGTTGCGCTGCGGGAAGGCGCGCAGGAGGATGCGCGCACCATCGCGGGGCGGGTGCGCGCGAGCGACCGCGCTTCGGAACGCGTCGCTGCGCTGCGTGGGCTGCTGACGGAGGCGGGCATGCATTCGCCGCGTACCGCCGACATCCGGCAATCGGTGTGGGACAAATTGCTGCTCAACTTCGGATCGAGCCTGTGCGCGCCGCTCGGCGAGCCGGTCAGCGCGCTCGCGCAGGATCCGGCGTTGCGCGCAGTGCGCGAGCGCGTCGTCGCAGAAGGCCGGGCGATCGCGCACGCGCATGGCGTTTCGCTGGAGGATGCGCCACGGCGCCCCGGCGGGGCGCAGACGGCAGGCGCCACCGCGCACAAGCCTTCGATGCTGCAGAACTACGAGATCGGCCGGCCGATGGAAGTGGATGCGATCCTCGCCGTGCCCTGCGCCTTCGCGCGCGCGGCGGGCGTGCTGGCGCCGACGCTGGAGGCCGTGCATGCGCTGGTCGCGCGGTTGGCCGTGCGCAAGGGGCTATATTCATCGCCATGAGCAAGATCCTCGACAAGCTCAAGCAAGCAGAGGCGCAGCGCAAGCGCATCCTCGCGGGGCGCGGCGGCGTCGAGAGCCGGGCGGCGCCAAAAGCCGCGCCCGCGGCAACGGTACCTTCGTTCATCGTCGCCGTTTCGGCCGAGGAGATCGCGGTCAAGGAAGCGATGGAACGTGCTCAGGCGGAAACCGCGGCGCGGCTGGCGGCCGAACGCAAGGCCGCCACGGAAACGGAAGCGGCGCGCCTCGCCGAGCAGCGCCGGCAAGCCGATGAAAAAGCCGCGAGCGAGGCCGCGAGGCGCCGCGACATCGAGCGTGCAAGCCTGGCCGAGGCGCAGGCGCGCCTCGCGAACGAGGAAGTGTCGGTCGCCAAGGCGAAGGAACGCGCGGAAGCGGAAGCGGCGGCGCGCCTGGCGGCGGAGCAAAGGGCCGCGTCGGAAACCGAGGCCGTCCGCCTGGCGGAGCAGCGCCGCAGGGCCGAGGAAAAGGCCGCGGGCGAAGCGGCGAAGCGCCGCGATGCCGAGCAGGCCGGCTATGCGGAAGCGAAGGCGCGCTTCGCGCTCGAGAAGGCTGCCGCGGCCAAGTCGCGGGAGCGCGCGGAATCCGAAAGCGCGGCGCGCGTCGCGGCAGAGCAGAAGCTCGCGGCGGAGTCGGACACGGCGCGCCTGGCGGAGCAGCGCCGCCAGGCCGAGGAGAGCTCGGCGCGCGAATCGCTAAAGCGCCGGGAACTGGAGCAGCTTGCGCTGCAGCAGTCCCGCGCACGCCTGGCGGCGGGAACGGCTGCGCGCGGTTTTGCCGAAAAGAAAGCCTCGGCGGATGCGGAAGCCGCGCGCCTGGCGCTGGAGCGCCAGGAAACCGACGCCAACGCGGCGCGCAGCGCGCGCGAGCGCGCCGAAGCTTTGGCGAAGGCGTCGCTCGAAGAACTGAAGCGCGCCGAAGCCGAAACCGCGGGGCTGAATGCTTCCCGCGCGCGCGAGGCGGAGGAAGAGCGCGCGGCCGCCCAGGCGCAGGCGCTTGCCGCGGCCGAGACGCAAGCGCTGCAACGCGCCCAGGAGCGGATCGCCGCCGATGCGAAAGCGCGCGCCGCGGCCGAAAGGCGGGCCGCCGCGGAAGGCGAGGCGGCGCGGCTCGCGGAACGGCGTCGGCAGGCCGAGGAGAAAGCCGCGGGTGAAGCGACGAAGCGCCGCGATGTGGAGCAGGCGGGGCTCGCGGAAGCGAAAGTGCGCTTGTCGCATGAGCAGGCCGCGGCAGCGAAAGCGCAGGTGCGCGCCGAGGCCGAAACGGCGGCCCGCGTCGCGGCGGAGCAGAAGGCCGCGACGGAGACAGAGTCGCTTCGCCTTGCTGGGCAGCGCCGGGAAGCCGAGGAGAAGGCAGTCGGCGAGGCGGCGAGGCGTGTCGCGGCGGAACAGAAGGAAGCGGCGGAAGCCGAGTCGGCTCGCCTTGCCGGTCAGCGGCGTCGCGAGGAAGAGAAGGCGGTGGCCGAATCCCTGAAGCGAACGGAGCTCGAGCAGGCGGCGCTGTCGCATGCGCAATCACGGCTTGCGCAGGAGGAGGTCGAGGCCGCGAAAGCGAAGGAGCGGGAGGAAACCGAAGCCCTTGCTCGGGCCGCGGCGGAGCAGAAGGCCACTGTGGAATCCGAGGCGGCGCGCCTCGCGGAGGAACGCAGCCGCGCGCAGGACAGGGCGACCGCCGAGTCCCTCAAGAGAAAGGAGGCCGAACAGGCCTCATTGCTGTGGGCGCAGGCCCGCCACGCGCACGAACAGGCCGCGGTGGCGAAAGCGCAGGAACGGGCGCAAGCCGAGGCGGCTGCCCGCGCCGCCGCGCAACAGGCGCTTGCGATCGATGCCGAATCGGTTCGCCTCGCCGAGCAGCACGCCGAGGCGGAGAGGAAGTCGCTGGATGCGGTGCGGCGACAGCTGGAAGCGGAAACCACGGCAAGGCGCATGGCCGAGCAACGTTCCCTCGCGGAATCGCAGGCGCTCACGGCAGCGCGCGAACGCGAGCTGCAGTCCGGCAGGTTTCTCGCCGAAGCCCAGGCGCGCGCGGCGGCGGGGGCGGTTGCGCTTGAGCATGCGCGCGCGAGAGAAATGGCGGAGCGCAACGCGCGGCAGGCGGCCGAGGAAGGCGCCGCGGCCGACGCGGAAGCCGCGCGGCTGGCGAAGGAGCGCAGCCAGGCGGAGGCGAGCACCGCGCGTGAGGCCAGGCTGCGCAGGCGCGCCGAGATGCGCGAGAGGCAATCCGGAACTCCGGGCAGGAGCCTCTGGCTCGTGCTCGGGGCGTTCGCAGTCGCGGGGATTTTCGCCGCCTCCGGTCTTTACGAAGCGCCGGGCGACAGACAAACTGCCGTTCAGCGCCCGCCGGCTGGCGAATTCCAGCTCAAGTTCGACCGCGACCTGGAGTCGTTCGCGCGGCGCATCGAGGAAAGAAAATGACCGTCGTAGACCTGCGTTCCGACACCGTTACCCGGCCCTCGGCCGGCATGCGCCGCGCGATGGCGGAGGCCGAGCTCGGCGACGACGTGTTCGGCGACGATCCCAGCGTCAACCGGCTGCAGGCGCGCGCGGCGGAAATGTTCGGCTTCGAAGCGGCGCTGTTCTTTCCCACCGGCACGCAATCCAACCTGGCCGCGCTGATGAGCCATTGCGGCCGCGGCGACGAATACCTGGTCGGGCAGGAGGCGCACACCTACCGCTACGAAGCCGGCGGCGGCGCGGTGCTCGGTTCGATCCAGCCGCAGCCGCTCGCCAACCGGCCCGACGGCACGCTCGACCTGGCCGAAGTCGAGGCCGCGATCAAGCCCGACGATGCGCATTTCGCCCGCACGCGGCTGCTGGCGCTCGAGAACACGATCGGAGGAAAGGCAATTGCGCGGCCTTATTATGAAAATGCAATTCAGTTGGCCAGGAGAAAAAACCTGACCACCCATTTGGACGGCGCGCGCATCTTCAACGCCTCGGTGAAGCTCGGGATGCCGGCGAAGGAACTTTGCCGGGGATTCGATTCGGTTTCGGTTTGTCTGTCGAAAGGGCTGGGCGCGCCCGCCGGCACGGTGCTCGTCGGCGGCAAAGAGTTCATCGCAAGAGCGAAACGAGCCAGAAAGATCCTCGGCGGCGCGATGCGCCAGGCCGGCGTGATCGCAGCGGCGGGGCTGTATTCGCTGGAGAATAATGTCGAACGCCTGGCGGAGGATCACGCGAACGCGGAGCGGCTGGCGAAGGGACTGCGTGAGGCGGGCCTCGAGGTGGAGGGGCCTTACACGAACATGGTTTTCGTGAAGGTGCCTTCAGGCATGGAAGATCATCTGAACAAAAACGGCATCAAGGTTCTCAAGGGCCCGCGCCTGCGGCTCGTTACTCACCTGGACGTGGACGCTGCCGGCATCGAGCGGGCGCTCGATGCTTTCCGGACGCTCGCATGAGCAGGGAAGGCGCGAGCGGCTAAAAGAGGTGCACCGCGGTAGGAAACCAGAAGCCGATCACGCTAAAGCCGATGCCGACCACGCCCAGCGCGCCGGCGGTCCAGAACAGCGCCGGCATGGTGGTGATGATCGAGGCCGAGGCGAGCACGATGGCGATCTGCACCGAGGCCGAGGACATTTCGAAGTGATGGTAGGCGGCGAGCGCGAGGTCGCGCTTTTTTTCCGCCACCTTGGCGCGCTCGGCAAGCTGGTTGCGGCCT
>JANNXB010000448.1:0-3625 GCA_031409355.1 Betaproteobacteria bacterium
ACTCCCTTCTGGGTTCATGCACAGGACCCTAAGGCCGACAAGCTGCCGGCGATTTGATATCGATCAAATAAGGGACGATCCGTGCAGTGCACCATCGGCCTGCCATGACCAGCAACGATCGACGCGCGGTTGCGCTGTGGCTCCTCATTTGCGCCGCGCTGGTGTTCGTCATCGTCGTGGTCGGCGGGATCACCCGCCTCACGCGCTCGGGACTGTCCATCGTGGAGTGGCAGCCGCTCATCGGCATCCTGCCACCCCTTTCCGAGCAGGCCTGGCAGGAACTGTTCGCCAAGTACCGCGAGACGCCCGAATTCAGGCTGGTCAACTTCGGCATGACGCTGGAAGGCTTCAAGGGCATCTTCTGGTGGGAATACGTTCACCGGCTGCTCGCCAGGGGCATCGGGCTCGTGTTTCTGCTTCCCTACCTCTACTTTCTGTTGAAGCGAAAGCTTGACCGGTCGTTGGCGTGCAAGCTGGCTGGCATCTTCGTGCTCGGCGCCCTGCAGGGCGCGATGGGCTGGTACATGGTGAAGTCGGGCCTGATCGACGACCCGAAGGTGAACCCGGTGCGTCTCTCGCTCCACCTGGGAATTGCGCTGGCTCTGTTTGCCGCCGAGCTTTGGATCGCAATGACCCTTCTTTTTGAAGGAAGGAACGCCACAAGAGGACTTGAGGCGAGCCTTCCGCTGGTCGTTTTCCTCATGGCACTTTCCGGCGGCATGGTCGCAGGGCTGCGCGCGGGCTCCGCGTACCAGACCTTCCCGCTCATGAATGGCTACCTGGTGCCGCCCGAAGTCCTGATGATCGAGCCCTGGTGGCAAAACTTCCTCTACAACATGGCGACGGTTCAGCTCGTGCACCGGGCGTTCTTCTGGGTGCTCGCGATCCTGATTCCGATCGTCTGGTGGCGCAACCGCCATGCGCTCGCCGGGAATGTCCTGCTGGCCGCGTTCGCACTGCAGGGCGCGCTCGGCATATCGACTCTGCTGATGGGTGTGCCGGTGGTGCTTGGCTCGGCGCACCAGGGCGGCGCGGTGTTGCTGCTCGGTGCGGCGCTCTGGAACGCTCATGCCGCGGGACGCGGTCGGGTTAGAGGAGGAAAATGGCACCAGACCCCATTGTCCGCGCAAGCCGGATCGGACTAGGGCTGATCCTTGCGGTGGTGATCGCCGCAGCCGGCATCCGCTACGGCGTGGACACCGCGCTGCTGCGCCCGGTGCACCGCATCACGGCTTCGCTGGAGGTGCCGGTGGCCCTGTGGGTGGCGTGGCTGGCCTGGCAGAGGAGCAGGCCGTTCCTGCCAGCAGCGCTGCTCGTGCTCGCGCTGACGGCCGCGCTTTCGGTGATCGGCATCGCCGGGGGCCAGAACCCGCCTCCCACCATCGCGGCGGCGAACCTGCTCGGCGGCCTCGCGCTCGTCTCGCTCTTCGCCTGGATGGCCGCCGGGGCCGGACATCGCCTCAAGGGCACGAGCGCTTTGCTCCTGCTGCTCGCCGTGCAGGCCGGGCTTGGTGCGTGGATCACGATCGGCGGGCAGCGTCAGCTCGCCCTCGCGGCGCACGGCATTCTCGCGCTGGTCCTCGCGGCGCTGCTGGTGCGGCTCGCGTTCGCCGCGGGGAAGCGGCGCGTACTCGTCGCGCTCGCGGTCGCGGCGCCGCTCGCGGGGTTCACCGTGCTGCACTACGAGCAGTCCGGTGCGGCCGCCGTCGCGCATGCCGCAGCCGTGGCGCTGCTCGTCGCGGCCTTTGCATTCGCTGCACGTGCCGACACCCGCTGACCCGCTGCCGCCGCGTAGCGCGCTAGCGCCGGCGACATCGCTCCGGCGGGAAGCATGGCCTCGACGAGCTGGAAGCGCCCGCGCCGCGCTTGCGCGGCGCGCAGCGCCTGCGCGAGTTCCGCGCGCGTGCGCACCCGCACGGCGTCTCCGCCGAGCGCCTCGGCCGCGGCGGCGAACTGCCAGTCGCCGAGCTCGGTGAAGCGCGCCCCGGGCTGTAAAGCGCGCAGCATCTGCCAGCCGCCGTTGTTCAGCACTACGACAATCGGGTCCCAGCCGTAGCGCGCGCAGTTGCCGAGTTCCCATCCGGTCATCTGAAAGGCGCCGTCGCCGACGAGCGCCAGGGGCCTGCGGCCTGTCGCCGCCTGAATGCCCAAGGCGGCCGGAACGCCGAAGCCCATCGTCGCGTAGTACGCGGGCGCGCAATGTCCCGCTGCCTCGATGTCGAGCGCGACGAACAGGCAGTCCCCCACGTCGGCCGCGACAGGCATGGGAGCCGTTGCGGCGAATAGATCGTTCACCGCGCGCGCGACATCCATCGGTTCGAGCGCCGCATCGTCCTCCTGGAGCCCGCCCACGACGCGTGCGCGCGAAGCGGGAGCGGCGGTGGTGGGCTGCGGAGGCAGGCGCTGCAGCAGCGCAGTGACCAGCGCGCCGAGCGGGATATCCCGGTAGAGGTGATGCCCCAGCGACACCTCGCCGTCGAGGGCGCGGATGGCCTGGCGCAGATCGAGCCGCCTGGCGGAAACGCCCAGGTTCGTGTCGGAGAGGACAACCCCCAGCATGAACAGCGCGTCCGAGCCCTCGACGAGCGCGGTCACGTCCGGGTCGCCCGCCACGCCGAGATAGGTGCCGCGCAGCACCGGTGAGCCGGCGAGCAGTCCGTGGCCCAGCAGCGTCGCCGCCACGGGCGCGCCGAGGCGGCGGGCGAGCTCGGCCACGGCCGCCTCGAGGCCGTAGCGGCGCACCTCCACGTCCACCAGCAGCACTGGCGAGGCGGCCGCGCGCAGGCGGGCGAGGACGTCGTCGGCACAGGCGTCAACTGCCTGCGGGTCGAGCGCCGGCTCCGGGAGCACGGGGGCTTCGGCGCACGGCGCCAGCGCCATGTCCCGCGGCAGCTCGAGATAGACCGGACGGGAATGAACGAGGCAGGCGCGCAGCGTCTCGGCGATCCGGGTCGGCGCGCTGCGCGGATCGTCGAGCCGCGCCTGCGCGCAGGTCACCTCCGCGAAGATGCGCCACTGGGAGTCCAGCGTCTTCGCCTGGTGGTGCAGCAGCAGGCCGCCTCCGGCCTCACGAGCTCCCGGGGCGCCGGAGACCACGACCACCGGAGATTTCTCCGCGTAAGCCGCGGCGACGGCGTTCACCATGTTCAAAGCGCCGGCACCGTATGTAACAGCCGCCACGCCGAGGCCGGGCCGGCTGCGCGCCGCCGCGTCGGCGGCGAATCCAACCGCGGGCTCGTGGCTGAGGGTGTAGAGCGGCAGAATCCCTGTGTCCTCGATTGCCTGGAAGAATGGCAGAACGAAGTCACCGGGAATGCCGAACACCTCGCCCGCACCATGCGCGCGAAGCGCCCGCAGCAGAGTCTCGGAGACATTCATGGAGCCGTTCTAACCCTTCCCGGGGCCCCGAAGCTTGACCCATATCAAGGGCGCTTGACCGCGCGCTTGCGATGGTGGCGACATGGCTGAAGTATCCGGATTCCTAGACACCCATCACGCGCTGATCGAGGCGCAGCTCGCAAGGATTCTGAGCGCCGCGCGGGCCGCGGATTGGGGCGCGTACCGAGCCCGCTTCGCGGTGTTGCGCGCCTCGGTCCTGGACCACATCGCTTATGAGGACCAGGTT
>JANNXB010000449.1:0-4719 GCA_031409355.1 Betaproteobacteria bacterium
TCGATCAGCGCGAGGATCCCGCCCACGTCGTCGATCTTGGCCGGGCGCAGGCGTTCCACCGGGTCCGCCGTGATCATGGTGCCGACGCCCTGGTGGGTGAAGAGTTCCAAAAGCGTCGCGCCTTCGGCGCGTCTGGAAACCAGGTGCGCGCGGCCGACCCCGGAGCGCACGGCCCGCAGCGCGTGCTCGACCGCGCGCTTGGTGGCCGCGGCGAGCCCGTCCTTTTTCAGCAGCGCCTCAGAGTCGCGCGCGGTGAGTTCTGAAATGGTCTGCCCGCGGCGGCCGGCCGGCAGTTGGTCCACGTAGAGCAGCAGCTTATCCGCCTTCAGCGCGCGCGCCACGTTCTCGGCGACGTCTTCCCAGGCGAGATTGAACACCTCGCCGGTCGGCGAATAGCCGACGTGCGGCACGAGCACCACCTCGCCCGCTTCCAGGCGCCGCGCGATGGCGACGCCATCCACCTTGCGCACCGTGCCGGTGAACTGGAAATCGACGCCGTCCAGCACGCCAATCGGCTTGGCGGCGATGAAGTTCCCCGAGGCGACACGGATCTGCGCGCCGGCCATCGGCGAATTCGGCAAACCCTGCGACAGCAGTGCCTCGATTTCGACGCGCAGGGTCCCTGCCGCGCGCTTCACCGCGGCAAGCGACGCGGCATCGGTGATCCGCAGGCCCCTGGCATAGCGCGAGCGCAGGTGTTTGGCGCGCAGTTCCGCTTCGATCTGCGGCCGCGCGCCGTGCACCAGCACGAGCCGGATGTCGAGCGCGGCAAGCAGGTTGAGATCATGCAGGAACCGGACAAAGCGGCCGCGTTCGGCGATTAGCTCGCCGCCGAAGCCGATGACGAAGGTGCGGCCGCCGAAAGCGTGCACGTACGGCGCCACCTGGCGGAACCAGCGTACGAAGGCTTCAGGGTGCGGCAACGCGCTCATCGGGGCCTTCAGGCAGTTCCTTAAAGTGTTGGATCGGCAGGGGATTCTAAGGCACGGAGCCCCCGGGTCAACCTGCCGCCAGCCGCCGCGTTAATTGCGGTACTGGAGGGGATACCCATGCGCGTCACCCGATTGCTTGCCGTGCTGCTTCTGCTTCCGCTGTCGGCCTCCGCCTCGTCCGAGGACGCCGAGGACTGGAGGCTCATCGGCGGCGTGCTGGCGCTGGTGCAGCAGATCGTGCACCTCGCCACGCATTCGCCGGACCCGCAAGCGGCGCACAAGGGGGTTGATGCCGTCCTCGCGGGCGATAACGCGCAAGCCAACCGCATCGCCGCGGGCGTGATGACGGAAGTGATGCAGGAGATCCCGCCCGAGCATCGCGGCGCTTTTGTCGCGATCGGCCGCGACCTGCTGACCCTGGCGCGCCGCGAGCAGGCGCGCGCCGCAGCAGCCCCGGTGGCCGGTGAATTCTCGAAGGGAGCGGCAATGCAGGCCCGGCGGGAGCTGCACGCCATCGGGCTGGCTTACTGGGACGAAAAGCAATTCGCCGAGGCCGTCAAGCGAGGCGACCGGATTGCCGTCGACCTGTTCCTCGCGGCCCAGGGCCTGGCCGCCGCTACGCCTAGAAATCCCCTGCCAGCGCGTTGAGGGCCGCCAGCGCGGCCAGTGCCGCGGTCTCGGTTCGCAGGATCCTCCGACCCAGGCGCACGGGAACGAACCCGGCGCGCTCGAACCACCGTTCTTCCTCGTCGCTGAATCCCGCTTCCGGACCCGCGGCAACCACGACGGTACGGTCGATTTTCTGCCGCAGGTCCCCAAGTCCGGTTTTCCCATCGGGCGCGAGCAGCAGGCGCAGCGAAGCCTGGTCCGGCGCGCTGCAATAGGAGTCCACCGGCATGGCGTTGCGCACCTCCGGCACGCGGTTGCGGCCGCATTGCTCGCAGGCGGCGATGGCGACGCGCTTCCAGTGGGCAAGCTTCTTTTCCTCGCGCTCGGCGTTCAGGCGCACCAGCGACTTCTCGGCCAGGACGGGTTGGATCGCGGCGACGCCCAGCTCGACCGCCTTCTGGATGGTGAAGTCCATCTTTTCACCCGAGGAAACGCCCTGCACCAGGGTCACGGCCAGCGGCGATTCGCGCTCCACATCCCGCCTGGGGCCGATCGCGGCGAGCACCCGGCCGCGGCCAGGCATGCTCAGGATCGCCTCGTATTCGCCTCCCCGGCCATCGAACAGCAGCACGAGGCCGCCCTCGCGCAGGCGCAGCACGCGGGCCGCGTGGTGCGCCGCATTCTCAGGGAGTTCAAGCGCGGCTTGCGGACCCAGTTCGGTTTCCACATACAGCCGCGGCGTGCGGGACTGACGACCGAGGCCCTGGCGATCCTTCATGGGTGGATTTTCGCACGCCGGACTGCCTGCTCAGCGCCGCGCCGCCGCCTGCGGGGCGCAGTTGAATTCGGCGTTCGGTATTTCCAGCCCGGAGCAGTCCTGGAAACGGATGCGGGCCCCAGCCGGCATGTGCCACTGGAATTCCTTGCGATGAAGGATGGCGTGCCGCAGTTCCGGTCCGAAGCTGCCTTGTGAACGGCAGGCAACCGGCGCGGGCATCCGCATGGAGGGATGCTCCGCGCACCAGAGGAAACTGCGCGGCAGCTCGCATCGGTTCAGGAACACGATCCGATACAGCGCCTGCCCGTTGTCGAGCGGGCGAAGCACATGGACATCCGCCGAAAGGCAGGAGCCCATGGAGCCGGGAGGCGCGAGCGCCTCCGCGCGAGCCGTTTCCGCGAAAAGTACTACCAGCAGGGAGAATAAGAGGATCGAACACCGCATCTTGCGGTGCAGTTATATACGAACCCGGCTGCGGAATGTCGCGGTGCAGCGAAACGCGAAGAAATTTTGCAAAGATGTGTTTGAAACATTCCCTCAGCGCGTGCAGGCCCAGGCGATCAGGTTGCAACTCGCGCTCCGGTTTACTTCGGTGCAGCGGCGCAGCGTCTTCGTCTCCGCCTCGTCGCGCGTGGCCCCCGACGCCGCGAACTGAACCTTTGGACCGTCCGCGAGCGCGGCGCAGCCGTTCTTGAATTTGTGCACGACTTCGCACTTGCCATGGCCGCATTGCTTCAGTGCTTCTACGTTGGCGTCGCGCGCCCGTGCGTGGTTGTAGCCCACGCCCCAGGACTGGGACGCCCGGTGGTACGCGATTGCGCCAAACCGGTTCGGCGCCGCCGAGCGCTTGCCGGTCTTGGTCTCTGCGAGGGCGGGCGTGATGACGAACTGCGCGGCGAGCAGCGCAGCCGCCAGCAGCCCCGCGAGGATTACATCGTGGCGCCGAGGACCCATGGTGCGAATTCATCTTCGCCGTAACCGAACAGTTCGGACTTGGATTTTTTTCCCGACGCCGTCTCCAGAACGAGATCGAAGAATCTGCGGCCCGCCTGCTCGACGGATTCTTTGCCGTCGATGATGGTGCCGCAGTTGATGTCCATGTCCTCTTCCTGGTGCTCCCAGAGCGCGGTATTGGTGGCAAGCTTTAGCGAGGGCGCCGGTTTGCAGCCGTAGGCCGAGCCGCGGCCGGTGGTGAAGCAGATCATGTTGGCGCCGCCTGCCACCTGCCCGGTGGCCGAGACCGGGTCGTAGCCCGGCGTATCCATGTAGACGAAGCCTTTCGCCGTTGCCGGCTCGGCGTATTCCAGCACCTGCACCAGGTTCGTCGTGCCGCCTTTGGCCACCGCACCGAGGGACTTTTCCAGGATCGTGGTGAGGCCGCCCGCCTTGTTGCCCGGCGAAGGGTTGTTGTTCATCTCATTGCCGTTGCGGCGGGTGTAGTCCTCCCACCACTTGATGCGCGAAATCAACTTTTCCCCGACTTCGCGGGAAACGGCGCGGCGCGTCAGCAGGTGCTCGGCGCCATAGATCTCGGGCGTTTCCGAAAGGATCGCCGTGCCGCCATGCCGGACCAGCAGGTCCACCGCGGCGCCTAGGGCCGGATTCGCGCTGATGCCGGAGTAGCCGTCCGAGCCGCCGCATTGCAGGCCGAGCGTGAGGTGGCTCGCGGAAACCGTCTCGCGCTTTGCCTTATTCGCATCCGCGAGAACCGCCTCGATGCGCGCAACGCCTTCCCGGATCGCCTTCGAGGTGCCGCCCTTTTCCTGGATGGTGTAGGCGTGCAGCTTGTCGTGACGCTTGAGCGCCTGCGTCGACAGCAGGCTGTTGATCTGGTTCGCCTCGCAGCCCAGGCCCACCACCTGCACCGCGTAAAAGTTGGGATGGCGCGCGTAGCCCGCCATGGTCCGGCGCAGCACGTCGATGGCCTCGCCGTCGGAGGCCATGCCGCAGCCCGACTTGTGGGTGAGAGCAATGACGCCGTCGACGTTAGGATAGTCATCCAGCCGGTTCTCGAAATGCCGCGCGATCGCGCGCGCGACGGTCGCCGAACAATTCACGCTGGTCAGGATGCCGATGAAGTTGCGCGTCGCGACCCGGCCGTCGGCCCGCACGATGCCCTGGAAGGTCGCCTGGGGGCTGACGAACTCAGTCTTCTTCACGTCCGACGAGTACGAATAGTCGCGCTCGAAATCGCCCATCGCCAGGTTTTGCACGTGCACGTGTTCGCCGGGGTGGATGTCGCGCGTGGCGAAACCGATGATCTGGTTGTAGCGCCGCACCGGCTGCCCGGCTTTCACGTCCCGGACCGCGACCTTGTGCCCCGCGGGGATGCGCGACGCGACCGCGAGGTTGGCTTCCTTGACGAGCGTTGTTCCCGCAGCGAGCTCGACGCGCGCAATG
>JANNXB010000450.1:0-1562 GCA_031409355.1 Betaproteobacteria bacterium
CATCGCCGCGTTCTCGGCCGGCAGGCCGAACGCGTCCCAGCCCATCGGCTGCAGCACGTTCCTGCCGCGCATGCGGTAGTGCCGCGTCAGCACGTCGCCGATCGTGTAATTTCGCACATGCCCCATGTGCAGCTTGCCCGAGGGGTACGGGAACATGGACAGGCAGTAAAATTTTGGCCGCGACACATCTTCCGTAACGCGGAAGGAATGCCTCGAGCTCCAGAACGACTGGGCTTCGCTTTCAATACCGCGGGGATCGTATCGGTCGAGCATGGAAGCGGCGGATTATAAGGGAGTGCCTCATATGAAACGAACGATTCAGGGTTTGCTGGCCCTGGTACTTGCTGCTCTGACTCAGGTCGCGCTGGCGCAGCCGGCGGCAGTGGTGGAAGGCGTGCAGATGCCCGCCTGGCTCGAGCGTCGTGTTGGAAACGTCAGCGAGCGCAAGCCGCTGGCGGTCGGCATGGAGCTCAAGACCGGCGATACGGTGACAACCGGCGCCGGGTCGCGCGCCCTGGTCAAGCTCTCCGAGGGCAGCCTGGTAAAACTGGGCGAGAACGGCTCGCTGCTGATCAACGACATCAACGCCGACAGCGGCGGCATCTTCAAGGCGGCGCTGCGCGTCGCCGAGGGCGCATTCAGGTTCTCGACCGACCTGCTGCAGAAAGCGCGGCGGCGCGAGGTCAGCGTGCGAGTGGCCACCGTCACCGCCGGCATCCGCGGCACCGACCTGTGGGGCAAATCGATGCCCGACCGGCAGGTCGTCTGCCTGATCGAGGGCGCGATCGAGGTCGGGGCCGATGGCGAGAAGCCGGCGCTGATGGACCAGCCGCGCCAGTTCTATCGCCGCGAGAAGGGCCAGACGCAGCCGATCGGCTTCGTTGAGGCGGCGCAACTTGGCGAATGGGCGAAAGAAACGGACATCGAGGCCGGCAAGGGCGCCGCGCGCCGCGGCGGCAAGTGGAAGGTGACTCTCGCCAGTCCGGATACGCAGGCGGCTGCGCTTGCGGTTTACGACGCGGCGCGAGACAACGGCTATGCCGCCGAGATCCGTCCGGCGATGGCGGACAACAAGCAGCTGTACCACGTGCGCATCGCGAACCTGCCGTCGAAGGCAGAAGCCGAGGCGCTCGCCGGAAAACTGCGTGGCCAGTTCGGCATTATCGATCCGCGCATTTCGAGTTGAGACAACGCGCGTGAATTGACGCGCCGGGCGCGTGAGATAATCCGCGCGCTTTGTCGCTGCATCTCGAACACCTAAATCCCGAACAGCTAGCCGCGGTCACCCTGCCCGACGGGCACGCGCTCGTGCTCGCGGGCGCGGGCAGCGGCAAGACGCGCGTGCTCACGACGCGCATCGCCTGGCTGATCCAGTCCGGGCGCGTCACGCCAGGGGGCGTGCTGGCGGTGACCTTCACCAACAAGGCGGCGCGCGAGATGGTGACGCGCCTCACGGCGATGCTGCCGGTGAATCCGCGCGGACTGTGGATCGGCACCTTCCATGGCCTCGCCAACCGCCTGCTGCGCGCGCACCACCAGGAATCCGGTCTGCCGCGCGAGTT
>JANNXB010000451.1:0-2530 GCA_031409355.1 Betaproteobacteria bacterium
ACCTATTCGGCGCATCCGATCGCCTGCGCCGCGGGCCTGGGCACGCTCAAGGTCTACGAGGACGAGGGTTTGCTGACGCGCGTCGGCGAACTTGCCAAGTACTGGGAGGACGGCGCGCACTCCCTCAGGGACTGCCCGAACGTGATCGACATCCGCAACCTCGGCCTGATCGCCGCGATCGAGCTTTCACCGCGTGCCGGCGTGGTCGGTGCGCGCGGCATGGAAGCGCACCTCAAGGCCTTCGAGAAGGGCACCTACATGCGCGTTACCGGCGATACCATCGCCCTCGCGCCGCCGCTGATCATCCAGAAATCGGAAATCGACCAGCTCTTTGGAACCGTGCGCGAGGTACTGAAAACCCTTGCCTGAGGGCTGCTAGCGCTGCTATCGCTGCTAGATGGCGCTACGCACTGCCTCGCGCTGCCCGCTGAGCAGGTGGGCGAGGGCGGCGCGCAGCCGCGCGGCGCGCACCGGCTTGGTGAGCAGCGGCAGTGCGTTCTCGCGCGCCGCGAGAAAAATTTCCGGCGCCGTGTCGCCCGTCACCAGGATCGCCGGCAGCGTGAGGCCGAAGCGCGCGCGCAGTTCGCCGATCGCGCCGATGCCGTTGCGGCCGTCGCGCAAGCGATAGTCGGCGACGATGGCCTCGGGCGCCTGCGCGAGCAACTGCAGGGCCTCGGCGGCAGAGGCTGCGGCCACCACCTCGCAGCGCCAATCGCGCAGCAGTTCCACCAGGCCTTCGCGCACGCTCGCTTCGTCCTCGATCACCAGCACGCGGCGGCCGGCCAGGGCATCGAGATCCGCGGCGCGCGGCGCCGGCGCTTGCTCTGCTGCGCGCGCCGGATCGCCCAAGGGCACCTCGAGGACGAAGCGGCTGCCGCGCCCGACCTGCGAATCGAGCGTTAGCGGAATTCCGAGCAGGCGCGTGATGCGCCGCACCGTCGCGAGACCCAGACCCAGGCCCTTGCGGCGGTCGCGCTCCGGGTTCTCGATCTGGTAGAACTCGTCGAACACCCGTTCGCGCTCCGCTTCCGGGATGCCGATACCGGTGTCCTCCACCGTGACGGCGGCGAGGCCGTCGCGAACCTCGCATGCAACCGTCACGCCGCCCGCCTCGGTGTAGCGCAGCGCATTTGAGATCAGATTGCCGAGCACGCGCTCGAGCAGCACCGGGTCGCTATGCAGCATCACCGTGCCCGGACTGAACGCCAGCGACAGGCCGTCTTTGCGGGCGATCGGCGCATACGCGGCCTCGAGCCGCTGGAACAGCGCGCGCGCCGCGAAATGCGTGAGGTTCGGTTCGACGTAACCGGCATCCAGCTTGGAGATGTCGAGCAATTCGTCGAACAGCGACTCGAGCGCATCCACGCTCGAGAGGATCTGGTCGATCTTGCGCGCATCCTCGGGTTCGCGTTTCAGTTCGCGCAGCGACGCCGCGTACAGGCCGAGCGCCTGCATCGGCTGGCGCAGGTCGTGGCTGGCGGCGGCGAAGAATTGCGACTTGGCGAGGCTGCTCTGCTCG
The DNA here is from genome assembly GCA_031409355.1 of Betaproteobacteria bacterium. Taxonomy (GTDB): domain Bacteria; phylum Pseudomonadota; class Gammaproteobacteria; order Burkholderiales; family SG8-39; genus RBG-16-66-20. Next base: position 1,520 of record JANNXB010000451.1, read on the forward strand.
GCCTTGCGCTGCGCTGCTTCCGCGATTTCGCTCTTCTTGCGCAATTCTTCGACCAGGGCCGCGTTCTCGTGGCCGAACGCGATGCTGGTGCGCAACTGCGATGCCTGGCCACGGCCATAGGCAAGCGTGGACACGAACAGAAAGGCAAGGACGATGGCGAGCATGGCGTGCATGACCGTCCCCTGCAGCAGAAGCGCCGCCATCAGTGGCGGCAGCGACAGCCACAAAAACGCCAGGTAAACCGGCGGGTGATAGGCGTAGCCGGAGATGCTGCCGGAGGCCAGCGCCGACATGACGACGATGGTGACCACCTGACCGAGCGGGCTGGCGCCGGGCAGCAGGAAGAACGCGCCTCCGCCGTAAGCCAGGGCCGCGGCCGCGACCACGGCGACATAGCGTCGGGCCCAGAGGTGAATGCGCTCGGCTCCCGGCTGTTCCTTGCGAAAGGCGGACGTCAGGGCCATGCGCGCGGCCTGGATTGCCATCACCAGCGCGTACCATGCCAGCAGTGGGGCGCGCGGGGCCGAGTCCCACATCGCGATGACAATCATGGCCCCTACGAACGCGGCGACAATGACCACGCTCGCGCCATGCGCGTAGAGTGCATAAATGAGGTCGCGCTCGACGCGGGCGTCGCCAGCGGCTTTCATCGTCCGCCGCTCGCGCCGGGGATGTGGCCAAGGCGCTGCGCCGCCAATACGGCTTGCGTGCGGTTCTCCACTTGCAGCACTTCGAAGATCGCGGCGACATGCGCCTTGGCCGTGCGTTCGGTGATGCCGAGCGACCTGGCGATCTCCTTGTTGGTGTAGCCCGAGCCAAGCAGGCGCAGCACCTCAAGTTGCCGCAGTGTCAGGACTGAAGGCTGCGCCAGCGGTTCGCCCTGCTCCGGCGCAAAGACACCGCCGTCCAGGATTTGGCGGACCGCCTGCGCCACTTCGTCGATCGACATCGATTTCGGAATGAAGCCGGAGGCGCCCGCGGCGAACGCGCGGCGCACCAGGTCGGCGCCTT
>JANNXB010000452.1:0-6773 GCA_031409355.1 Betaproteobacteria bacterium
CCGCCCTTGATCATGTGCAGGTGCTCGGTAATCTCGTCCGCGCCGTCCACGTAGACCTGGAGTTCATTCACGCCATTCAGGTCGAAGACGCGGATGCCGTGCTTCTTCAGCCGCTCGGCGCTGGCTTCGGAGGCCGCTACCGCGCCTTCTATCTTGTGTTTTATTTTTGATAAAAATTCTATAAACATGAAAACAGTGGAGCCCGATCCGACGCCGACCACTGCGTCCTCGACCACGTACTTGAGCGCGGCTTCGGCAACCTGCTTCTTTAGCTCGTCCTGCGTCACTTTTTCTTCTGTGGCGGCAGGTCGGTACAGACGCCTTCGAACAGCTCGGCCGCCATGCCGACGGATTCGCCGAGCGTCGGGTGCGGGTGGATGGTCTTGCCGATATCGGTGGCATCGGCGCCCATCTCGACCGCCAGCACGAGCTCGCTGATCAAGTCGCCTGCGCCGGTGCCGACGATGGCGCCGCCCACGATGCGGTGCGTCTCGGCGTCGAAAATCAGCTTGGTGAAGCCCTCGTCGCGCGCATTCGCGATCGCGCGACCGGAAGCCGCCCAGGGGAACTTCGCAACTCCGACCTTGCGGCCCGCCTTCTTCGCCTCGTCCTCCGTAACCCCGACCCACGCAATCTCGGGGTCGGTATAGGCCACCGAGGGCACGACGCGCGCGTCGAAGTGGGACTTGAGGCCCGCCGCGGCTTCCGCCGCGACATGCCCTTCATGGACGGCCTTGTGCGCGAGCATCGGGTTGCCCGCGATGTCGCCAATGGCGTAAATGTTGGCGACGTTGGTCCGCATCTGTGAATCGACCGGGATGAAACCGCGCTCATTCACCGCCACGCCCACACCCTCGGCGCCGATTCTCTTTCCATTCGGCGTGCGCCCCACCGACACCAGCACCATGTCGTAGAGCTGCGCTTCTTTCGGCGCCTTGTCGCCCTCGAACCAGATCTTAATGCCCTGCTTGGTCGCTTCGGCCTTTGCCGTTTTCGTTTTCAACATGATGTTGTCGAATCGGCCTGCATTGAACTTCTGCCACACGGCAACCAGGTCGCGGTCCGCGCCCAGCATCAGGCCATCCAGCATTTCGACCACGTCGAGGCGCGCGCCGAGCGTCGAATAGACCGTGCCCATCTCCAGGCCGATGATGCCGCCGCCGATGACGAGCAGCTTCTTCGGTTGGCTGCGCAGTTCCAGCGCGCCGGTGGAATCGACGATGCGCGGATCATCGGGCAGGAAGGGCAGCTTCGCCGCCTGCGAACCGGCCGCGATGATGGCGTTGGCGAAAGTGATGGTCTTGCCTTCGACTTGAATCGAATTCCTGCCCGAAAAAGTCCCGACTCCCTGGACCACGGTGACCTTGCGCATCTTGGCCATCGAAGCGAGGCCGCCAGTGAGCTTGCCGACCACCTTGCTCTTGAATGCGCGCAACTTGTCGAGATCCACCTTCGGATCGCCAAACGCAATGCCGTGCTCGGCGAGTTCGCTGGCGGCATCCATGATCGCCGCCGTATGCAGCAACGCCTTGGAGGGGATGCAACCGACGTTCAGGCACACGCCCCCAAGCACCGGGTAGCGCTCGACCAGGATCGTCTTCAAGCCCAGGTCCGCGGCGCGGAACGCCGCCGAGTAGCCGCCCGGCCCCGAGCCGAGCACCAGTACGTCGCAATCGAAACTGGAGCTCGCTGGAGCAGGTTGTGCCGGAGCGGGTTGCGCCGGGATGACCTTGGGGGCTTCTGCTTTCGTTTCCTTGGGAAGGTCTTTACTCGAACCATGGGATTCAAGGCTGAGAATCAATGAGCCCTGGGAGACCTTGTCGCCGAGCTTGATTGCCATGGCCTTTACTACGCCAGCCTCGGGCGACGGGATTTCCATCGCCGCCTTGTCCGACTCGAGCGAGACGAGCGACTGCTCCTTCGTCACCGTATCGCCCGGCTTGACCAGGATCTCGATGACCTCGACGTCCTTGAAGTCTCCGATGTCGGGAACCAGTACTTCGACCAGCTTCGCCATTTACAGCAGCGTCCGGCGGATATCGGCGAGGATCTTCGCCAGTTCGGTGGTGAACCTTGCCGCCACCGCGCCATCGATCACGCGGTGGTCATAGGACAGCGACAGCGGCAGCATCAGGCGGGCCTTGAAAACGTCTTCGCCTTTTTCGTTCTTACCCGAATAAACAGGTTTCAAAGAAGAACGCGAAACACCCAGGATAGCCAATTCGGGCGCGTTGATGATCGGCGTGAAGCAGGTGCCGCCGATGCCGCCCAGGCTCGAGATCGAGAAGGTGCCGCCCTGCATGTCGCCCGCCTTCAGCTTCCCGTCCTTGGCGACTTTGGAAATTTCCGAGAGCTCGCGCGCGAGGTCGAACACGCCCTTCCTGTCCGCATCGCGCACCACCGGTACGACAAGCCCGCCTGGCGTGTCCACGGCGACGCCGATGTGGAAATATTTCTTGAGCACCAGGTTCTCGCCACCCTTTTCGAGCGACGCGTTGAACTGGGGGTACTTGCGCAGCGCCGTCACGCAGGCCTTGATCATGAACGCGAGCATCGTCAGCTTGAAGCCGTTCTTCTCGGTCTCGATCGTCTGACTTTTGCGGAACGCCTCGAGGTCGGTGATGTCGGCTTCGTCGAACTGGGTGACGTGCGGGATGGAAATCCAGTTCCGGTGCAGGTAAGGCCCGGAGAGCTTCTGGATGCGCGGCAGCGGCTTGACCTCGATCGGGCCGAACTTGGCGAAATCGACGTCGGGCCAGGGCGGCAGGTTGAAAGGGAGCGCGCCACCGCCCTTGGCCGCGGCCGGCGCCTGGGCGGCGCCTCCGGCCATCACGCCCTTGACGAAGGCCTGCACGTCCTCCTGCAGGATGCGTCCCTTGGGACCGGTGCTTTTTACGCGAGCGAGGTCGACACCCAGTTCGCGGGCAAATTTGCGAATCGAAGGACTCGCATGCGGCAGGGCCGCTGTCGGATCACGAGGTTCGAGAGGAACTGGATCGGGTTTTGCAGATGCGACAATCGCCGCCGCGGGCACGGCGACGGGGGCTGGCGCGGGAGGCCGTGGGGCGGAAACGGGTGCCGAAGCAGGCACATCGGGAGAAGCAGACCCGCTCTCCTGCAGTACCAGGATCAGCGAACCCTGCGAGACCTTTTCGCCGACCTTGATCTTCAGTTCCTTGACCACGCCGGCTTCGGGCGACGGGATTTCCATCGTCGCCTTGTCGGATTCCAGCGAGACCAGCGATTGCTCCTTGGCGACGGTGTCGCCAGGCTTGACCAGGATCTCGATGACTTCAACTTCCTTGAAGTCGCCAATATCAGGAACGAGGACATCCTTCATACGGTGGTCGGGTCCGGTTTGTTGGGGTCAATGCCGTACTTCTTGATCGCATCGGCCACGGTCTTCGCCTTGCCTTCGCCCGAGTCCGCAAGTGCTTTGAGCGCCGCGATCGCGATGAAGTAGCGGTTCACCTCGAAAAAGTGGCGCAGCTTGGCGCGCGAGTCGGAGCGGCCGAAGCCGTCGGTACCGAGCACCTTGTAGGCGCGGCCTTTGGGAATGAACGGGCGAATCTGGTCGGCGAAGGTCTTGATGTAGTCGCTCGCGGCGATTACCGGGCCGGCGCGCTTCTCCAGGCACTGCGTGACATATGGCACGCGTGGCTTGTCTTCCGGATGCAGCAGATTCCAGCGCTCCGCCGCGAGCCCTTCGCGCCGCAGCTCGGTAAAGCTGGTCGCGCTCCAGATGTCCGCGGCCACGTCCCAGTCCTTCTCCAGCAGGTCCGCGGCTGCGATCACTTCGCGCAGGATGGTTCCGGAACCCAGCATCTGGACGCGCAATTTCGATTTGGCTTTCGATTCCTTGAGCGGGTACATGCCTTTCAGGATTCCCTGCTCCGTTGCCTCGGGCAGCGCGGGATGCTCGTAGTTCTCGTTCATCAGGGTGATGTAGTAGTACACATCCTCCTGGTTCGCGACCATGCGGCGCAGGCCGTCATGGATGATCACGGCAAGCTCATAGCCGTAGGTCGGGTCGTAGGAAATGCAATTCGGGATCACCGACGACAGGATGTGCGAGTGGCCGTCCTCGTGCTGCAGGCCCTCGCCGTTCAGCGTGGTGCGTCCAGCGGTCGCGCCCAGCAGGAAGCCGCGCGCGCGCTGGTCGGCGGCGGCCCAGGCCAGGTCGCCGATGCGCTGCATGCCGAACATCGAATAGAAAATGTAAAACGGCACCGTCACCTGGTTCGAATGGCTGTAGGAGGTCGCTGACGCGATCCACGAGCACATCGCGCCCGCCTCGTTGATGCCCTCCTCCAGGATCTGCCCCGCCTTGTCCTCGCGGTAGTACATCACCTGGTCCTTGTCGACCGGTTCGTACTTCTGGCCTTCGGGGGCGAAGATGCCGAGCTGGCGGAACATGCCTTCCATGCCGAAAGTACGCGCCTCGTCCGGGACGATCGGCACGATGCGCTTGCCCAGTTCCTTGTCGCGCACCAGCGCGGTGAGGATCCGCACGAAGGCCATCGTGGTCGAAATTTCGCGGCCTTCGCCCGAACCTTTCAGCACCTGGTCGAAAGCGGACAGCGGCGGCACCGCGGGCGTGTCCTGTGCCTTCTGGCGACGCTGCGGGAAATATCCGCCCAGCGCCTTGCGGTGCTCCTGCAGGTACTTCATCTCGGGGGAATCGGCCGGCGGCACGTAGAACGGCAGTTTTTCCAGCTGCTCGTCGGCGATCGGCACATTGAAGCGGTCGCGCATCTCGCGGATCGTCGCGATGTCGACCTTCTTCAGCTGGTGGGTCGGGTTCTTCGCCTGGCCCTGCTTGCCCAGGCCGTAACCCTTGATGGTCTTGGCGAGGATCACCGTGGGCTGGCCCTTGTGCTTCACAGCGGCCGCATAAGCAGCGTAAATCTTGTGCGGATCGTGGCCGCCGCGATTCAGGCGCCAGATGTCCTCGTCGGTCATGCGCGAGACCATCTCCAGCACCCGGGGGTGCTTACCGAAGAAATGCTTCCTCACGAAAGCGCCGTCATTGGCCTTGAAGTTCTGGTATTCGCCGTCGACCGTGTCCTCCATGATCTTGCGCAGGTGGCCGTCCTTGTCGCGCGCGAGCAGCGCGTCCCAGTAGCCGCCCCAGATCAGCTTGATGACATTCCAGCCCGAGCCGCGGAACTCGCCTTCCAGCTCCTGGATGATCTTGCCGTTGCCGCGCACCGGCCCATCCAGGCGCTGCAGGTTGCAGTTGACGATGAAGATCAGGTTGTCGAGCTTCTCGCGCGCCGCCATGCCGATCGCGCCCAGCGACTCGGGTTCGTCCATTTCGCCGTCGCCGCAGAACACCCAGACTTTGCGGTTCTCCGTCTGCGCGTGCCCTCGCGCCTGTAAATACTTGAGGTAGCGCGCCATGTAGATCGCCTGGATCGGGCCCAGGCCCATGGAAACCGTGGGGAACTGCCAGTAGTCCGGCATCAGCCACGGATGCGGATAGGAGGACACGCCCTTGCCGTCCACCTCGCGGCGGAAATCGAGCAGTTGCTCCTCGGTGAAGCGGCCTTCGAGCAGCCCGCGCGCGTAGATGCCGGGCGACGAATGGCCCTGGAAATACACCAGGTCGCCACCGTGCCCTTCGTGCGGCGCGTTCCAGAAATGGTTCTGCCCGACGCCGAACAGCGTGCCCACCGAGGCGAAGCTGGCGATATGGCCGCCCAGCTCGTCGTCGTTCTAGATGGCGCGCGCCACCATCACCCTGGCGTTCCAGCGGCAATACGAGCGGATGCGTTCTTCGAGCGCCGGATCGCCCGGCGAGCGCTCTTCCATGTGCGCCGGGATGGTGTTGACGTACGGCGTATGCGGGCTGTAGGGCAGGGTGACGCCCGAGGTGCGCGCCTTCTCCGTCAGCTTCTCGATCAGGTAATGCGCGCGCTCGCCGCCTTCGCGCTCGAGCACCGCTTCGAGCGCGTCCAGCCATTCCTGGGTTTCCAGGCTGTCGGGATCATTGGCCGCGGGTTGCTGGGGGACGGCGGACATGGCTTTCCTCCTGCTTGATCTCTTGTCGAGGGCAATCGGACCGTAATTCGGGGTGATTTATAGTATGCCATGGCCGCCACAATCATCGATGGAAAATCGCTCGCCGCAGCTGTGCGCGCAGCGCAAAAAGGCACCGTCGATTCGCTCGCAGCGCGCGGGGTGCGTCCCGGACTCGCGGCAGTGCTCGTGGGCAACGACCCGGCCTCACGCGTGTACGTGCGCAACAAGGCGCGCGCCTGCGAGGAAACCGGCGTGCGTTCGGAAACCCATGAATTTCCGGATGACGTCTCCGAAAACGCGCTCATGGCGTGCATTGCGCGCCTGAACGCGGACCGAACCGTGCACGGGATACTGGTCCAGCTGCCGTTGCCCCGGCAGCTGGATCCGGGACGCATCCTTGCGGCGGTCTCGCCGGCCAAGGACGTGGACGGCTTCCATGCCGTCAACCTGGGCGCACTGCTGCAGGGGCGCCCGGGGTTTGTCCCTGGAACGCCCGCCGGCGTGATGCGGCTGCTCGAGCATGCTGGCGTGCCGCTGGCCGGCCGGCATGCCGTGATCGTCGGCCGCTCGACCATCGTCGGCAAGCCGCTCGCGCTGCTGCTCTTGCAAAAGGACGCGACCGTCACCATCTGTCATTCGAAGACGCGCGATCTCGCGTCCGTCACCCGGCAGGCCGACATCCTGATTGCCGCGGTGGGGCGCGCGAAACTCGTCACCGCGGACATGGTCAAACCGGGAGCGTGCGTCAT
>JANNXB010000453.1:0-5353 GCA_031409355.1 Betaproteobacteria bacterium
TGCGCGCGGATCCGGTTCACCTGCGCGCGGACCGCAACAGCCTTCTCCTCATCCCCAACCAGGCGTATTCGATCTCGGCCGCGGAAGCACAGGGCCTTTCGGCCGCCCTGGCACCCCTGCTCGCGGGAAAGTACGAGCTGCACGCGGTGCAGCCCGACCAATGGTGCCTGCGGATCCAGGGCGGCGAGCAAAGCGACGCCAGCGAAAAACCTCCTGTCGATCTCGCCATGGCCAACATCGATCCGCACCTGCCGCCGAAGCGCTGGCATCCGCTGCTGACCGAACTGCAGATGGCGCTCTACGAGAACGCGGCGAACACGGCGCGCGAACAGCGCGGCGACCCGGCCATCAACAGCCTCTGGCTGTGGGGTGCGGGAAAGCTGCCGGCCGCGGCCGCAGTGTCCAATGCGGGTCCCTGGCATTCCGTATCCGCGGTCGATCCACTGGCGCTGGGCCTCGCGCGCCTTGCCGGTATGCGCCACCGCTCGCCGGGTGCCGGAGCCGCGGAGTGGCTCGAGCGAGCGCCCGAGGACGGGCGGCATCTCCTGGTGTTCGACGAACTGCGCGGCCTGCAAGCCCTCGGCGAGTTTGCAGAGCTGGCGCGGCGCCTCGGCGAGCTTGAGACGAACTGGTTCGCGCCGCTCCTGGCGAACCTGAAAGCGCGCCGCATCGGCATGCTGACCATCCACCTGCCGGAAGCCGCCCTTTCATTCGAGACGGCGCGCGGCGACCTGGGCCGCTTCTGGCGCCGGCCGCGGCCGCTGGCCGATTACTTTGTGGCGCCCACGTGAAGATCGTCACTCGCCGCTACGCCGAGGCCGACCGCGACCGGTTGCTCGCATCCGGCGTGCATCCGCTGCTCGCGCGCCTCTTCGCTGCGCGGCAGATCAAGTCGAAGGACCAGCTGGAACAGGATTTCACGCGCCTGATCCCGCCCACCGAGCTCACCAACGCCGCACGCGCGGCGCGCCTGCTCGCCGATGCCATCGCGCAGCAGAAAAAACTCCTCATCGTCGCCGACTACGACGCGGACGGCGCCACCGCCTGCGCGGTGGGCATGCGGGCGCTGCGCAGTTTCGGCGCGCGAGTCGAGTACCTCGTGCCCAACCGGATGGAGCTGGGCTACGGCCTGACGCCAGAACTGGTGGACATCGCCGCGAAGCTTTCGCCGGACCTGCTCATCACTGTGGACAACGGCATCGCCAGCGTCGAGGGCGTGGCGCACGCCAGGCGGCTGGGCATCGGCACGCTCGTCACCGACCACCATCTGCCCGGCGACACGCTGCCCGAGGCCGAATGCATCGTGAATCCGAACCAGCCCGGCTGCGGCTTCCCTTCCAAGGCGATCGCCGGCGTCGGAGTGATGTTCTACGTAATGATGGCGCTCAGGGCGGAATTAAGAAATCGAAAAGTCTTTGAAAATAAGACCGAACCAAACCTCGCCGCCCTCACCGATCTGGTCGCGCTGGGCACCGTCGCCGACGTGGTGCCGCTGGACGCGAACAACCGGATCCTGGTGGCGCAGGGACTAAAGCGCCTGCGCTCCGGCCAGGGCAAGGCGGGGCTTGTGGCGCTGGCGCGCGCGGGCGGGCGCGAGGCGGCGCGCGCCAACTGCTTCGACCTCGGCTTCATCCTGGGGCCGCGGTTGAACGCCGCCGGGCGCCTGGCCGACATGGGCCTGGGCATCGAGTGCCTGATCACGGACGACGAGGCGCGCGCCGCCAACTGCGCGCAGCAACTGGACCGCCTGAACCGCGAGCGCCGAAAGATCGAAGGCGAGATGCTGGACGAGGCAAGCGCGGCGCTGGATGGAATCAGCGAAGCCGCGGGCGCGACGGTGAGCATGTACCAGCCCGGCTGGCACCAGGGCGTGGTCGGCCTGATCGCATCGCGCGTGCGCGAACGCGTTCACCGGCCCGCAATCTGCTTTGCGCAAGCCAATGGCGGGGAATTGCGCGGCTCGGGCCGCTCGATCCCGGGTTTCCACCTGCGCGACGCGCTCGACCTCGTCTCCAAGCGCGCGCCCGGGCTGATCCTGCGTTTCGGCGGCCACGCCCAGGCCGCGGGACTCACCATCCGCGAGACGGATTTTGGTCGTTTCCAGGATCTGTTTGAAAAAACAGCGGCAGAACTTCTTCCAGAAGCAGCGCGCCTGCGCGTCGTCGAAACCGACGGCGCGCTGGAGGGCGCCTACCACTCACTCGAGGTCGCGCAGATGCTGGAATCGCAGATCTGGGGCCAGGGCTTTCCACCGCCGCTCTTCTGCGACAGTTTCACGGTGCAGGAACAGCGCGTCGTGGGCGAGCGCCACCTGAAGCTGCGCCTCGTGAAGGACGGGCAGCGGCTCGAGGCGATGCGCTTCAATTCACTCGATCCCCTGCCCGCCCGCGTGCGGGCCGCCTATCGCGTGAGCGTGAACGAATTCAACGGCCTGAAGCGCCCTCAGCTGACGCTGGAAAACGTCGAACCTGCCTAGCTCAACCTGTTCAGCGTGGCCGTTCTGCGCTACAGTCGCGCCATCCATGCGACATAAATTCCTTCTCTTGAATTTCCTGTTCGCCGCCCTCGCCTTCACGGTTCAGGCGAAGGACAAGGCACCCGCGCCGGTCGATGCCGGCCCTTACGTGCCCTCGCCTAGCAGCGTGGTGGCCGACATGCTCACGCTCGCGGAAGTGGGTCCGAAGGACTTCGTCATCGACCTGGGATCAGGCGACGGCCGCATCGTGCTGACTGCGGCAAAGGTGTTCGGCGCGCGCGGCTTCGGCGTGGACATCAACGAAAAGCTGGTCAAAGAAGCGAACGATTCGGCCAGGCTGCAGGGCATCGCCGACCGCGCCAGCTTCACCATCCAGGACCTGTTCAAGACCGACATCCGCAAGGCCACGGTGCTCACCATGTACCTGCTGCCGAACACGGTGAACATGCTCAAGGACAAGCTGCTCGCCGAACTCAGCCCCGGCACACGCATCCTGTCGCACGACTATCCGCTGTCCGGATGGGTCCCGGAGCAGTACCGCCAGTTCGATCTCGACGACAAGGTGGCGATCACGGGCGTGACCACGACGCTGATCTACCTGTACGTGGTCCCGGCCAGGGCGGACGGCAACTGGAGCGTCAAGCTGCCGGCGAACCTGAGCAAGGATCCCGTGCGCCTCAGCCTGAAGCAGCAGATCACCCGCGTTTCGGGCAGCGCGCGCATCGACGGCAAGGACGTGGTGCTGGAAGACGCAAAGCTCAAAGGCGAACGCCTGAGCTTCAAGCTCGCCCTCGGCGGCAGGCCCTACGATTTCACCGGCATCGTAAAGGGCTCATCCATGACGGGCTCGGTGGAGGGTGCCGGCGCCAAGGCAATCTGGAGCGCGACCGCGGCGAAATAAAATGGAGCGCAAGCGGGTCAATTCTTCCAAGCTCCGCTCGATTGGCTACGACGAGAAATCGATGACGCTCGAAGTGGAACTGTCCAACGGGCAGGTCTACCAGTATGCGCGGGTCTACCCCGAGGTCTACCGCCGCTTCATGGCGGCGCCCAACCCCACCACGTTCTTCGATGACAAGATCGACGAGGAGTACACCGGGCGCCGCGTCTAGGCGGACCACGGCCGCCTTTCACGGTTATTCTTGTTGTCCAGGAGAGGGCACCAGTGCCAGGTCGAGCGCGCAGCCGGACCGGAAAGTCGAAGGAAAATGCAGCCCGGCGGTCGCGTGCGCCGCGACCGCGCCGTGCCACCGATAGCGCATCCAAGGCATTGCGTGCGGCGATTGACGACCTGGACGAACTGTTCCTGCTCTGCGATGCCGACGACCGCGTCATCCTTTTCAACCGCCGCTGGGAAGCCGCCGCGCCAGGGGCGACCGCAGTAGGGCAGCCCTTCGAGGACTTCCTGAGGAAACGCGTGGCGGGCGGCCACGTGCCGGAGGCAGCGGGACGCGAGCAGGCCTGGATCGAGGGGCGCTTGGCGGTCAGGCGCGCCGGCAACATCGTCATCGAGCGACAGATCGGCGATCGCTGGTTCCTGCTCAAGGACCACGCCGTCGCCGGCGGGGGCATCGCGACCGTCGGCATCGAGATCACCGAGCGCAAGCGCGCCGAGGTGGCCGCGCGCGAGAACGAAGCGCGTTTCCGCGCCTTCGCCGAAACCGGCAGCGACTGGATCTGGGAAACCGACGCGAACGACCGCTATACCTGGTTCGGCGGCGCGATCGAGCGCCAGGTCGGCCGCCCCGCCTCGCACTACCTCGGCCGCACGCGCGGCGAGGTCGCCGCCGCCGCCGGCATGGACCTGAACGCGGAGCCGTGGAAATCGCATAGGGAAGCCATCGCGCGGCGCGAGCCGTTCCGCGACATGCTCCAGAAAAGGGTCACGGTCAACGGCGTCGTGTGGCTGAATATGAGCGGCGTGCCGCGCTTCGACACGGCGGGCAATTTCCTCGGCTACCGGGCCGCGGTCACCAACATCACGGCGCTGGTGCAAAGCGAACAGCGCGCGCAAGCATCGAACCGGCTCCTGAGCGCGGCGATCGAGAATCTGAACGAATCGATCGCGGTCGTCGATGCGGACGACCGCATCGTCGTCGCCAACCGTTATTTCAGGGAACTCAACGGCGGCACGCGGCTGGTCGAACCTGGGCACCTCTACGAGGAGCACCTGCGCGCCGGCATTCCACTGGGAAATTACCCGGAGGCGGCCGGACGCGAGGAGGAATGGCTCAAGGAGCGCCTCGAGCGCCGCCGCCGCGGCGGCACCATCGAGGTGCGGCGCCAGGACGGCAAATGGCTGCTGGTCACCGACCAGCGACTGCCCGATGGCGGCATGATTTCCTTTGCGCTGGACATCACGGAGCGCAAGAAGGCGGAGGAAGCACTAAAGCAAAGCGAAGCGCGTTTTCGCAGCCTGGCCGACCTCTCCAGCGACTGGTACTGGGAACAGGACGCCGAACTGCGCTTCATCTCCACCTCCGGCCAAGAAAGCGGCCGCGGCGGCATCACCGCCGACGACCACACGGGCAAGCGGCGCTGGGAGCTGCCGGGCACGGAAATCGAGAGCCAGAGCTGGGATGAGCACCGGGCCATGCTCGCGGCACGCCAGCCCTTTCGCGACTTGCTGCTAAAACGCACCGCCGCAAACGGAGTCATTCACTATGTCAGCGTCGCCGGCGAGCCGATGTTCCACGCGCAAGGCGCATTTTCCGGCTACCGGGGTACCGCTCGCGACGTGACGGAGCGCATCGCCGCCGAACAACTCGCGCGCGCGGCCGACGAGCGGCTGCGCGCGGCGGTGGAGAACCTGGGCGAGATGATCTGCCTCACCGATGCCGAGGACCGCATCGTCCTCGCCAACCGCCTGTTCCTCGC
>JANNXB010000454.1:0-2037 GCA_031409355.1 Betaproteobacteria bacterium
CTTTTCACTCTGCTTTTTGCGGGCGTCGTCACGCCTGCCGCGGCCGACCCCATCCTCATGTTCCTGCTCGGCGTCGCGCGCGACATGATCATTGAACACGCCAACAGGCCGCGCCTCCCCGCCCCGGTGTACGTCCCGGACATGGAGCGCGTCTACAAGGGCACCATAGTGGAACCCGACCACATGCGGCGCCTGATCGACGACAGCTTCACCTATCTGGGCGACGCGCAACGCAAGGAGATCTTCGATTCGCTGAATGCCGCGCTGGTGGACCCGAAGAACACGGCGGTACGCGGCGAATTGATCCAGTATTTCGTCGACAAGGCCCTCACCGTGCGCGCCGCGCGGATCAAGCTGGCCGAGCTTCCCTGGCGCGAGAAGGAACGCCTGGCGGGCGAATTCAGGAAGGAGCTCGCCACCCTCTCGGCTGAGGACCAGGCGCAACTCGGCATCTTGCTGCGCAGCGGCATGCTGCCGGTACCGACCGACCTGAATCAGCTGCTGCTGGCCGCCTTCGACGCATCGCGGTAGAGGATGCAGTTGACGGTCCTGCTGCGTCCCAGCGGGATCTCCTCCGGGTAGGCCTCACGGCATTCCGCCATCGCCTTCGGGCAGCGCGGGTGGAAGTGGCAGCCCGCCGGAGGATTGGCGGGCGACGGCAGTTCGCCCGACAAACGGATGATCTCCCGCTTGCCGTCCAGAGTCGGAACAGCCGAAAGCAGCGCCTGCGTATACGGATGCTTCGGGTCGCCGAGAACTTCGGCGGCCGTGCCGCGCTCCACGATCCGCCCCAGGTACATCACCGCGACCTCGTGCGCGAGGTACTCGACGATCGAGATGTTGTGCGTGATGAAGAGGTAAGAGATGTTCAGCCGGTCCTGCAGCGACTTAAGCAGGTTGAGGATCTGCGCCTGCACCGAGACGTCCAGCGCGCTGGTGGGCTCGTCGCAGACGATCAGCCTGGGTTCCACCGCCAGCGCGCGCGCGATCGCGATGCGCTGGCGCTGGCCGCCGGAGAATTCGTGCGGGTAGCGCGCCAGCGACTCCAGCGGCAGGCCGACCTGCTCCAGCAGCTCCGCCATGCGGTACATCCGGTCCTTCTCGGTCCGCCCCACGCCAAGGCTGCGCATGCCTTCTGCAAGGATGTCGGCGATCCGCATGCGCGGGTTCAACGACGCATAGGGATCCTGGAAGATGATCTGCATCGCGCCGCGGCCCTTGCGCAGCGCTCCGCGCGACAGCGTCGAGAGGTCCTTGCCGGCGAACACGACCCGCCCGCCGGTCGGGGGAATGAGCCGCAACAGCGCCTTGCCTGCCGTGGTCTTGCCGCAGCCCGACTCGCCCACCAGCGCCAGGGTCCTGCCGGAGTGGATCGCGAGCGATACGCCGTCGACCGCCTTCACGTGGCCGACGGTGCGCTTGAACACGCCCTTGCGGATCGGGAAATGCACCTTCAGGTCCTCCACCTCGGCGATCACCGGCATGCTCGCCACCGCGACCAGCGTGTCCTCGTCCGCCTCGGTCGACGAATCCTTCGGCGCCGGCGCCAGTCCTTGCTCGCGCAGGTGGCAGCGCACCAGCCTGTGCGCCGTGGCGTCCCCGGGAATCGCGATCAGCCGCGGCAGCTCGTGGCGGCAGCGCAGGTAGGCGACTTCGCAGCGCTCCACGAAACGGCAGCCTTCGAACGTTCCGGTCAGGGGCGGCACCTGCCCCGCTATGACCGACAGCTCGGTGCCGCGCTTCTCGGGCGAAGGCAGCGCTTCGAACAGCTTTCGCGAATAGGGGTGCTGGGGCGAGGCGAAGAATGCGTCGCGATCCGCGACCTCGACGATCTCGCCGGCGTACATGACGGCGACCCGCTGCGCCATGCGCGCGACGATGCCCAGGTCGTGGGTAATGAGCAGGATCGCCATCTGGCGCTCGGCCTGGAGCTTCGCCAGCAGGTCGAGGATCTGCGCCTGGATGGTCACGTCCAGGGCGGTGGTGGGCTCATCCGCGATCAGCACTTCGGGCTCGGCGGCCAGCGCGCAGGCGATC
>JANNXB010000455.1:0-8095 GCA_031409355.1 Betaproteobacteria bacterium
GGCATGCTCGGCTTTTTCGGCGCCGCGGGACTCAGCCTGGAGCGGATCGAAGCGGCGATCGACGAGCTGGCGCGCACGATTCCCGGCGCGCCGTATGGCTTCAACCTGATCCACAGCCCGAACGAGCCGGATCTCGAAGCGAGCGTTGTCGACCTGTACCTGCGGCGGGGAATCCGCCTGGTGGAAGCCTCCGCCTACCTGCGTCTCACGCTGCCGGTGGTGCGCTACCGGGTGAGCGGCATCAAGCGCGACGCCGAGGGGCGGATCGTCACGCCCAATCGCATCATCGCCAAAGTTTCGCGCGTGGAAGTCGCGACGCAGTTCTTTTCGCCGCCCCCGCAGGAATACCTGGACGAGCTCGTCCGCGCGGGAGAGATCACGCCCGAGCAGGCGTTGCTGGCGGCAAGTATCCCGATGGCGCAGGACGTGACGGCGGAGGCGGATTCCGGCGGCCATACCGACAATCGCCCCCTCGTGACGCTGTTGCCGACCCTGCTCGCACTGCGCAGCCGGATGCAGGAAAAGTTTGCCTACGACCAGCCGCTGCGCGTCGGCGCGGCGGGTGGACTGGCCACCCCGTCCGGGCTGGCGGCGGCATTCGCCATGGGAGCCGCCTACGTCCTGACCGGCTCGGTGAACCAGGCCTGCGTCGAATCGGGGAGTTCGGACGCCGTGCGCCGGATGCTGGCGCAGGCCGAGCAGGCGGATATCGCCATGGCGCCGGCGGCGGACATGTTCGAAATGGGGGTGCGGGTACAGGTGCTAAAGCGCGGCACCATGTTCCCAATGCGCGCCGCCAAGCTGTATGATCTGTACCGGGCGAATGCGGGTTTGGAAGCCTTGCCGGAAGCGGATAAGGCATTCATTGAAAAGCAACTTCTTCGTGCCACGCTCGATGAAAGTTGGCGCGGGACGCGGGATTATTTCCTCGCCCGCGATCCGGCCCAGGTCGAGCGCGCGGAGCGCGATCCGAAGCACCGGATGGCGCTGGTGTTCCGCAGCTATCTGGGCTTGAGTTCGCGCTGGGCCAATGCAGGCGAGCCGTCGCGCACGATGGATTACCAGGTCTGGTGCGGTCCGGCGATGGGAGCTTTCAACGAATGGACGCGCGGCACGTTCCTCGAAAAGCCGGAAAACCGCCGCGTGGTGGTGGTCGCCCAGAATCTGCTTCAAGGCGCAGCGACGCAGCTGCGCCAGCTTTTTGAAGGCATGACGAGCAAGCCATGAGCAACAAGACGAACACGAAAACCAGTCCCATCGCCATTGTCGGCATCAGCTGCCTGTTTCCGAAGGCGGACGACCTGCAGGCTTATTGGGCCAACATCAAGAACGGCGTCAACGCCATCACGCCCGTGCCCGTTGGTTCGCACTGGAACGCCGCCGATTATTTCGACACCGACCCGAAGTCGCCCGACCGCACCTACGCACGCAGCGGCGGCTTCCTCTCGCCGGTGGATTTCAACCCGATGGAATTCGGCATGGCGCCGAAGGACATCGAGGCGACGGACACTTCCCAATTACTCAGCATGGTCGCAGCCCAGCGCGCGCTTGCCGATGCCGGTTACGCCACAGGAGGAAAATCCACGGGGCGCACGTTCGACCGTGAGCGCACCAGCGTCATCCTGGGCGTCACGGGCGCGCTGGAACTCGTGATCCCGCTGGGAGCGCGACTTGGCCACCCGATCTGGCGCAAGGCGCTGAAGGACGCGGGCGTCGACGGAACGGTCGCCGACGACGTCGTGCAGCGCATCTCGGACTCCTACGTCGGCTGGCAGGAGAACTCTTTCCCCGGACTGCTGGGCAACGTCGCCGCCGGCCGCATTGCGAGCCGTCTCGACCTGGGCGGCACGAATTGCGTCGTCGACGCCGCGTGCGCGAGCTCGCTGGCTGCGATCCATCTCGCCGGCCTGGAGCTTGCCGCGGGCCGCTCGGACATGGTCATCACCGGCGGCGTGGACACGTTCAACGACATCTTCATGTACATGTGCTTCAGCAAGACCCCGGCGCTCTCGCCGACGGGCGATGCGAAGCCGTTCGACCGCGACTGCGATGGAACCGTGCTGGGCGAAGGCCTCGGCCTGCTGGTGCTAAAGCGGCTCGCCGACGCCGAGCGCGATGGCGACCGGATCTACGCCGTACTCAAGGGCATCGGTTCCTCCAGCGACGGACGCAGCAGCGCGATCTACGCGCCGCGCGCCGGCGGCCAGAAGCTCGCGCTGCAGCGCGCCTACGAGGACGCCGGCACCCCGCCGCGGACGATCAGCCTGCTGGAAGCGCACGGCACCGGCACCAAGGTCGGCGACGCGACCGAACTGTCCGCGCTGATCGAGGTGTTCCAGTCCCCAGACAAGGGCGACGGCGCGGCCCCGTGGTGCGCGCTCGGCTCGGTGAAATCGCAGATCGGCCATACCAAGGCCGCCGCCGGCGTCGCTGGCGTGATCAAGGCGGCAATGGCGCTGCACCAGAAAGTCCTGCCGCCCACCATCAAGATCACGCAGCCGCTGGGCGCCGCCGCGCCCGGCAGCTCGCCGTTTTACCTTAACACCAGCAAGCGCCCTTGGCTGCCGTCCGCGGGACATCCGCGCCGCGCCGGCGTCAGCGCGCTCGGCTTCGGCGGCACGAACTTTCACTGCGTACTGGAAGAGCATGGCGCGACAAAGACCGCGCCGGACTGGGAAGGCAGCGTCGAGATCCTCGCATTCTCGAGCGAGCGGCGCGCCGAGCTCTCGGCGCAGCTGAACGCGCAGCGCGCGGATACATCCTGGCCGGATTTCAGGCGCGAAGCGCAGCAGTCGCGCCGGCAGTTCCGGCGCGACGCGGAATTCCGCCTGCTCATGGTCGTTGCGAAGGAATCCGATCGCGCGAGCCTGAAGCAAAGCGCGCTGACGATGCTGGAAAAGAATCCCGCCAAAACGGCCTGGACCGCGCCCGCCGGAATCGCATTCGGCTCGGGCAAGAGGCACGGCAAGCTGGGCGCCCTGTTCCCCGGGCAGGGCTCGCAATACGCCGGCATGCTGCGCGACCTCGCCTGCCAGTTCCCCGGCATGATGCAGGCGCTTGGCGAAGCCGACGAGGCCTTTGCGCGCCAGCCGGCGCGCACGGGCGCGCGCCTTAGCGACTACATCTATCCGCATCCGGTTTTTTCCGACGCAGCCCGGCAGCAGCAGGACGAGGCACTCAAGTCAACCGACATCGCGCAGCCCGCGCTGGGCGCCGTGAGCATGGGCGCATTCAGCGTGCTGGGCCATTTCGGTGTCGCCGCGCAAGCCGCATGCGGCCACAGCTATGGCGAACTGCTCGCGCTTTGCGGCGCCGGGCGGATCGACGCGCAGGCGCTGCACCAGCTTTCCAACCTGCGCGGCCGCCTGATGGCCGCCAAGAACGGCCAGGGAGACCGGGGCGCGATGCTCGCCGTGCAGGCGGACGAGGCGGCGGTGCAGGCATTCCTGCGCGACGAGGGCGGCGACCTCGTGGTCGCGAACCGCAATTCGCCCAAGCAGTATGTCCTTTCCGGTCCCGTGGAGCAGATCAGGCGCGCGTTGGAGAGCCTGACTACGCGCGCGATCCGCAGCCGCATGCTGCAGGTGTCGGCGGCGTTCCACAGCCCGCTGGTGGCGGATGCGCGTGCGCCGTTCGCCGATGCGCTCGAAGGCATCGCATTCGAGAAAGGCCGCATGCCCGTCTACGCCAACGCGACCGGCAGCGAATATCCGACGCACCCCGGTCAGGCGCGCGAAGTGCTCGCCAGCCAGATCGTGCGGCCGGTGAATTTCATGGAGCAGATCCGGGCCATGCACGCGGACGGCGTGCGCAGCTTCATCGAGGTCGGCCCCGGCCACGTTCTCTCCGACCTGGTGCAGTCCATCCTGCCGGGCGGCGAAGTGGAAACCATCGCGCTCGACGCCTCCAGGGGCAAGCGCTCCGGCACCTTCGATCTCGCGCTGGCGCTGGCGCGGCTCGCGTCGCTCGGCCATGAAGTCTCCCTGGAGAAATGGGAGGTCGCGCTGCCGGAGGTCGAGGCAGGCGCAGGCAAGCCCGCCTTCACGGTGCCGATCTCCGGCGCGAACTACCGCGCCCCGACCAAGTCCCGCCCGCCCGCGCCAGCGCAACCGGTTTTGCAGAAAAGTCTTTTATCCGAAAAACCAAAAGAAAATCCCCCTGCATTGCATGCCATGCAGGAAGGGATCCTCGCGCTGCAACGGCTGCAGGAGCAGACCGCGCAACTGCACAAGCAATTCCTCGAAGGGCAGGAGTCTGCCCGTCGCAGTATCCAATCGCTCCTGGATCTGCGCAGCGGCGCGCCGGTATTGCAACCCGTATCGCAGCCCTTGCCGCAACCCTTGCCGCAGCCCGTTGCCACGGCCGCGCCAGCAGCCGATCGCGGCCGCTATGAGCGCGCCGTGCTCGAGGTCGTCTGCGACAAGACCGGTTATCCGGTCGAGATGCTCACGCTCGGCATGGGCATGGACTCCGACCTCGGCATCGACTCCATCAAGAGAGTCGAGATCATGGCCGCGCTGCGCGCGTGCCTGCCCGAGGCGCCGGAGATCAAGCCCGAACACCTCGGTTCGCTGCAGACGCTGGAACAGGTCGTCGCGTTCCTCGCCGAAGGACAAAGTGCAGGACAAGCCGTCGTTCCCGTGAAAACGGGAACCCAGGTTTTCGTTTCTGATGCTGGGAAAAACCACATCAGCGCGACTTTGCTCGCGGTGGTGTCGGAAAAAACCGGCTACCCGGTCGAGATGCTCAACCTCGGCATGGGCATGGACTCCGACCTCGGCATCGATTCCATCAAGCGCGTCGAGATCATGGCCGCGCTGCGCGGCAAGCTGCCGGGCTCGCCAGAAATCAAGCCAGAGCATCTCGGATCCCTGCAGACGCTGCAGCAGGTTGTAGATTTCCTCGCAAGCGATACTCCCAGCGCGCAGCACGCTGTCGTTCCCGCGCAGGCGGGAACCCAGGTTCCCGGATCAGAAATCAGCGACGCCCTGCTCGCCGTGGTTTCGGAAAAAACCGGCTACCCGGTCGAGATGCTGAACCTCGGCATGGGCATGGACTCCGACCTCGGCATCGATTCCATCAAGCGCGTCGAAATCATGGCGGCGTTGCGCGGCAAGTTGCCGGGCTCGCCTGAGATCAAGCCCGAGCACCTCGGGTCGCTGCAGACGCTGCAGCAGGTTGTCGATTTCCTCGCCGGCCAACCGGCGGCTGCTGCCGTGCCTGCACCCGCAATGGCGCCCGCGGCGCAGGCGGCATTGCCCGTGCCTGCCGTCCCTGAGGCGGTTGAAGTCCTGCGGCAGCTTGTTCGCCCGGTCGCGCTTTCGGGCGACGACAAACGCAAGACGATCCGCCTGCCCGCCGGCGCGCAAGTCTGGCTCGCAGACGACGGTTCCGAGCTTTCCCGGCGCATCGAGGAGCGCCTGCGCGCGCAACGCCTGATCGTGCATCGCGGCGACGTGCGCCAGGGATTCACCGGCAATGCCGCGGCCGAACTGGCCGCGCTCATCGTCGTGGCGCCCGCCGCCGGCAGCGACGACGCATTTCTCAAGAACGCTTTTCGCCTGATCCAGCGCGCCGGTCCGGCATTGCGCAAAGCCGGCAGCGCAGGGGGCGCGATTCTCGCCACAATTTCCCGGCTGGATGGCGCGTTCGGATTCGGCGAGCTGACGAACAAGTGCGATCCGGTCAGCGGCGGCCTGGCCGGCCTGCTGAAAACTGCGCGCCACGAATGGACGGAGGTCCACTGCAAGGCGCTAGATCTCGATCCGGAATTCACCAGCGCTTCGGCAGCGGAACTGCTGGTGGCGGAGATGTTCCGTGCCGGCCCGGTCGAAGTCGGCATTTCCAGGCACGGCGCAGTGGCGCTCGATGTCGCCCTCGCGCCCATCGAACGGATTGGCGTCGAGCCGCCGCTGCTCAAGGGCGACGTGGTCATCGTTTCCGGCGGCGCGCGCGGTGTCACCGGCGATGCCGCGTTGGCGCTCGCGCGAGCCTTTCAGCCGACGCTGGTGCTGCTGGGGCGCACCGAACTCGGCGATGGCGAACCGGCATGGCTGCAGGATCTCCAGACCGAAGCCGGCATAAAGAAGGCGCTGCTCGACAGGAAGAAAGGCGCCAGTTCGCCGAAGGCCGTCGAGGCCGAATACCGCAACGTCCTCGCGCGGCGCGAGGTCCGCTCGCAGCTCGGACGACTCGAGGCTTCCGGCGCGCAGGTGTCCTATCACCCGGTCGACGTGCGCGACAGCGCGGCGCTCGGCATCGTCCTGGCGCAAGTACGCAAGCGTCATGGCGCGATTCGCGGCCTGGTGCACGGCGCGGGCGTGCTCGCCGACCGCCGCATCGAGGACAAGACGCCGGAACAGTTCGACCTGGTTTACGGCACCAAGGTGACCGGCCTGCGCAACCTGCTGGGCGCGCTCGCGCGGGAAGACCTGAAGGTGATCGCGCTGTTCTCCTCCATCACCGGACGCGTCGGCCGCGTCGGCCAGGTGGATTACGCCGCCGCCAACGAAGTCCTGAACAAGCTTGCCCAGGTGGAGTCGCGCCGGCGGCCGGACTGCCGCGTGGTTTCGATCAACTGGGGCCCATGGAACGGCGGCATGGCGACGCCCGGCGTGCGCAAGCTCTTCGAGCAGGAGGGTGTCGGGCTCATCGAGCCGGCGGCAGGCGCGGAATTCCTCGTCCGGGAGCTTCGTTCGGCCGACAAAGGCGCGGTCGAAGTTCTGGCCCTCGCGCCCTTCAGAATTTCTTCGGAAGCGACACGTGAACCCCGTGAAGCCGTCGTCTCGATCGATGACAGCGTTGCCTTCGAGCGCGAGGTCAGCGTCGAGGCGCTGCCGTTCCTCGAATCCCATGTGTTCAACGGTCGCGCCGTGCTGCCCGCCGCGCTGATGGTGGAGTGGCTCGCGCAAGCCGCGCTGCACGGCAATCCGGGCATGGCATTCCACGGGCTGGACAATTTCAAGGTCCTGAAGGGTGTCGTGCTGGAATCGCGGCAATCGGTCACCGTGAGCCTTCGCAGCGCAACGTCCAGGCGGCGCAACAACCTGCATGTCGTGCCGGTGCGGATGACCAGCCGCGGAGCCGCGGGGCGCGAGATCCTCCACGCGCAGGCGGACGTGCTGCTGACGACGGACAACCTGCCCGCCGCGCCTGAACCGGCGGTGGTGGACATCCCCGGCGGCGGCTACGCCGACGCCTACGCCCTCGGGGTGCTGTTCCACGGCGCGGCCCTGCACGGCATCGAGCGCGTCGAAGGCATCGCGGAACGCGGCGTCGCGGCCATGCTCAAGGCGGCCTCGGCTCCCATCAAGTGGATGACGCACCCGTTGCGCGGCACCTGGATCGCGGACCCGCTCGCGCTGGACAGCGCGTTTCAGATGATGATCCTGTGGAGCACCGCGCATCGCGGCGCGCCCTCGCTGCCGAGCGCGCTGGGGAGCTACCGCCAGTTCGTTTCCGTGTTTCCGAAGGGCGGCTGCCGCGCGGTCGTCGCGGTCGCCCTCGGGATCAGCGCGATCGCCGTGGCGACGATCCAGTTTTTCGACCGCCAGGGAAATTTGCTCGCCTCCGCCGAAGGCTGCGAATTCGTCATGGACGCCGCGCTGCGCGACGCCTTCCGCCTGAACCGGCTGGGGCTTGAGAAGTAACTCGACGACCTTAGTTGCCGTCGCCTCTATCGCCGGGTGACCGACCGTTCGACGGCGCTCATGCCGTCTCGATGTCGAGAATGTCTGTGATCGCCACGCGCACCTTGCGTAACTGTTCGCCGCTCAGGCGGCCGAGCGGCCGGCCGGTCAACCGGCGATTGTCGATCGCGCGGAGCTGATCGATCAGCAGGTCGGAGTCTTTTCGCAGCCGCCCCGTCGACTGGACGCGGATGCGCAGCGGTTCGGCGTCGTCGATGAGGTTTGTCGTCAACGGTACGACCAGGGTCGAGGGATGTCCGGCCTCCAGCAGGGCGCCGCCTTGGACGACAAGCACGGGCCGGATCTTGCCGGGCTCCGCGCCGCGCCGCGGTTCGAGATCGGCCAGCCAGATCGAGCCCGGGTCAATCCGGGGCATGCTCGATGCGCGAAAACTCGGCGTTGACCCG
>JANNXB010000456.1:0-17638 GCA_031409355.1 Betaproteobacteria bacterium
CCGACGCGCGAGGCCTTCGAGGAAGTGCTCGCGGCCGAGGTGGACCGTTTCGCGCCGAAGCTGGTCGCGCACGCGGGCTTCATGCGCATCGTCACGGCGGGATACGTGGCGCGCTATGCCGGGCGCATGCTGAATGTCCATCCGTCGCTGCTGCCTTCATTCACCGGGCTGCATACGCACGAGCGCGCGCTCGTCGCCGGGGCCAAGGTGCATGGCTGCACGGTACATTTCGTCACGCCGGAACTGGACGCGGGGCCGATCGTGATCCAGGCGGCGGTCCCGGTGCTGGCGAACGACACCGCGGATGCGCTGTCAAAGCGGGTGTTGCGGCAGGAGCACATCGTCTATCCGCGGGCGATCCAGTGGTTCCTGGAAGGCAGGCTGGTCATCGACAACAGTCGTGTGAGCGTTAAGGGTGGCGATGCGCAATTTGTGTTTGACGATAGTCCTTAGCCTTGCCTCGTCGGCGCTGGCGGCGCCGCCGCAGCAGGTCGAGATCGCCTATGAAGTGGCGCGCGACGGCACCGCCCTGGCGGAAATCAGCCAGCGGCTGGAGCACGATGGCCGCAGTTACCGCCTGTCCGAGACCTGGAAAGGCAAAGGCGTCTACGGACTGCGCGGCGAGGCCGCGCGTTCTAGCCAGGGCGCGGTCGCGGCCGACGGCCTGCGGCCGCTGAAGTTCGAGGACAAGCGTCCGGGGCGCGATGCGCGGCACGCCGAGTTCGATCCGTCCGCCAGGACGCCGACCCTGCAGCGCCAGGACCAGCTGAGTTTCCTGTGGACGCTCGCCTTCGCGCCGCCGCGCGACCTGGTTACCGCAAGCGTCGCGGATGGCAAACGCGTGACGTCCTACACCTACAAGGTTGCCGGGCGCGAGCGCGTGAAGACCCCGGCCGGCGAGTTCGACGCGCTAAAGCTGGTAAAGCGCAAGGAAAATCCGGACGACAAGGGCGCTGAAATCTGGCTCGCCGCGGACCGCAATTACCTGCTGGTGCGCATGCTCGTGGTGGAAAAAGACGGCTCGAAGATCGACCAGGTCGCCGTAAGAATCAATTCCAGGTGAGGCAATCCCCGGCGTTGTTGGCGCACGCCGAGGCGGCGCTCGCGGAATTGCTGACCTTCTCCCGCCCCGCCGACCAGGCGCTGTCGGCCTACTTTCGCAGCCATCGCGAACTCGGTCAGCAGGACCGCGCCTTCATCGCCGAGACCGTGTTCGCGGTGCTGCGCCGCAAGCGTTCGCTGGAGGCGGCTGCCGGCAGCACCGCGCCGCACGCGCTCGCGGTCGCCGCACTGATCAAGGTTTTCGGCATTTCCGGCAGGGCCCTTGCGGACCACGACGCGGAACTCTCCGCCCGCATCAAGTCGGTCCAGACCAGTGAGTTTCCGCCCGCGGTGCAGGCGGACCTGCCGGATTGGCTCTGGCAGCGCCTGAGCGCCGAATACAGCCCGGACGAAGCGACGGCCATCGCCCGCGGGCTGCTGAATCCGGCGCCGCTGGATGTGCGCGTCAACCTGGCGAAGATTTCCCGGGAAGAGGTGCTCTCGCGCCTGGAGCTGGAAGCGGCGCCCACGCCGCATTCTCCGGCCGGCATCCGGTTCAAGGGCAAGCCGCAGATCAACCGCCACGCGCTGTTCCTGGACGGCTCGCTGGAAGTGCAGGACGAAGGCAGCCAGCTGCTCGCCTACCTGCTCGCGCCGCGCCGCGGCGAGATGGTCGCGGATTTCTGCGCCGGCGCGGGCGGCAAGACCCTGGCCATCTCGATGCTGATGCACGGCACCGGGCGGATTTACGCCATGGACGTGTCGGAAAAGCGCCTGCGCGAACTGGCGCCACGCGCGGCGCGCGCGGGAATTTCCAACGTGCATCCGATCGTGCTGGCGGGCGAGGGCGACGTGCGCGCGAAGCGACTGAGCGGCAAGCTCGACCGTGTATTGGTGGACGCGCCGTGCAGCGGTTTCGGCACGCTCAGACGCAATCCGGACCTGAAATGGCGTCATGGCGAAGGCGCCATCGCCGAGCTGGCGGCAAAGCAGCTGCGCATCCTCAATGCCGCGGCGAAGCTGCTGAAGCCCGGCGGACGCCTCGTCTACGCCACCTGCAGCATCCTGTCCGAGGAAAACGAGGCGGTGGCCGACCGCTTTGCCTCGGAACACCCAGAATTCACCGCACTTTCCTGCACCGAGCTGCTGGCCACGCAGCGCATCGCCGTGGAAACCGGCGAGCGGCTGCGGCTCTGGCCGCACCGCCACGGCACCGACGGATTTTTTGCCGCGGCTTTCGAGAAACGCTAGGACGTCCGACTTCTACCAGAGGACGCGCACGCCGAGCGTGCCGAAGCGGCGCTCGGGAGAGGATTTCTGCGCGCCAACCGTAGTGTCCACCTGCACGCGGTTTGGCACGATCCAGATTCGCAGGCCCGTATGCACTGTCGGTTTCTCGCCGCGCTGGCCGTAGCTTTCGACGATTCCATAGAGGCGCGGAGCTATCAGCAATATTTCCGCTCCGGCGCCCCAGGTGCCGCGTGAAATCCTCGCCACGTTGTCGCGCAGGGCTCCAAGATTCGTGTGGACGACGATGCGGTCGTCGGCAAAGGAAAAGCTGCCGATGGCATTGAGGTAGGGGCTGGTGGCGGCGCCGTAGAAAGTCCCGAGCGTGAGGGCGAAGCCCGAGCCGTTCGTGACGAGTGGCTTGAGCAGCATCTTCGCCTGGAGGATGGTGGTGCGCGTGTCGCCCAGCGTGCTGTCGACGCGGCTGTGGCCGGCGGTGAGCTCCGCGCCCCAGGGATTGCAGGCCGGCAGGAACCAGAACTCGGTTTCGTCGAAGCGACGCTGGCGCTTGACGAAGGTCTCGACCTGGCAGCCATCCTTGTCCACGACTCGCGCGTCGTCGGTGACGAAGGGCCGCGCGGCATGCGTCGCGGGCGCAGCGAGGAGAAGGGCGAGCAGCAGCAGCCGCATGGTTCGGTAAACTACAGCAAATCCATGACAGAACATCAGATCGGCCGGCTGCTCGCCGGCTTGTGGGCCGACCTGCAAGAACCGGCGATCCTCTGGCAGGCGGGCACGCTGCTGCTATGCCTCGGCCTGGCATGGTGGCTGGCGCGCCTGCTGCAATGGCGCGCGCCGGAGGGCAGCACCGAAACGCTGAAGCGCGGCGCCGCCGCGTTGCGGCGCGTCGTTTTTCCGCTGCTGGCGATGCTGCTCCTGGTCGGCGGCCGCGCCGCGCTCGGAACCCGCTACGGCACCAACCTGCTGAGCGTGGCGATTCCGCTGCTCGGGGCGCTGGCCGGCGTCCGCTTCGCGGCGTATCTGCTGCGCCTCGCGTTCTCGCATGGCGGCTGGCTCGATACTTTCGAGCGCTCCATTGCGATGCTG
The DNA here is from genome assembly GCA_031409355.1 of Betaproteobacteria bacterium. Classification (GTDB taxonomy): domain Bacteria; phylum Pseudomonadota; class Gammaproteobacteria; order Burkholderiales; family SG8-39; genus RBG-16-66-20. The sequence continues at coordinate 3,376 of JANNXB010000456.1, forward strand.
GTGTGGGCCGCACTTGCGCTGCACCTCACCGGAATCCTGCCCGAGATCGTGAGTTGGCTCTCGGAGGTCGAGCTTGCGGCCGGGAAGCACAGAATTTCGCTCTGGACGCTGTTGAGCGCCGCGTTCTGGGTTGGCGTCACCCTGCTCCTCGCGTTGTGGGCGGGGGCGGCGTTCGAAGCCCGCCTCATGCGCGCCGAGGGGCTGCACAGCAGCCTGCGTGTGGTGTTCGCGCGCCTGGGCAAGGCGGTACTGATGGTCGCGGCGGTGCTGGTGGTGCTGCCCCTGATCGGCGTGGATCTGACGGTGCTGTCGGTGTTCGGCGGCGCGCTCGGCGTTGGCCTGGGCCTTGGGTTGCAGAAGATCGTCTCCAACTACGTGTCCGGGTTCATCATCCTGCTCGACCGGTCGATCCGGCTGGGCGACATGATCACCGCGGACAACCACTACGGCGAGGTTACAAAAATCACGACGCGTTATGTCGTCGTGCGCGCGCTCACCGGCGTGGAGGCGATCATCCCGAACGACACGCTGGTGACCACCACGGTGCAGAACCATTCGTACTCCGACCGCAGCGTGCGGCTCGTAGTGCGGGTGCAAGTGGCCTACGGCACGGACATGGCCGAGGCGCAGCGGATACTGGTCGGAGTGGCGGGCGCGCATCCGCGAGTCTTGAAGGAGCCGGAACCCACGGCTCAGGTACTGAATCTGTCCGACAACGGGGTGGACTTGGAACTCGGCTTCTGGATCAAGGACCCTGAGTCGGGCAGCCAGAATGTGCGTTCGGACCTGAGCCTCGCCCTGCTGGCCGAGTTCCGCGCCCGCGGAGTCGAAATACCCTATCCGCAGCGGGAGGTTAGGATCATGCGGGTACCTCATGAAAAATGACCTCAAAAAAGTGGGTTTTCCAGTAGAATCCGCAGCGCCCCGCCCCAATATAACTACTATAAAGGCGACCTAAGAAACCTATGCTATTCAATGGATTACTTGATCTGCCCTGGTGGGGCCTGGTGCTCGTGGCCCTGGCGCTGACGCATGTCACGATCGCGTCGGTCACCATCTACCTGCATCGCAACCAGGCGCACCGCGCGCTGGACCTGCATCCGGTCGTGTCGCATTTCTTCCGGCTCTGGCTCTGGATGACCACCGGCATGGTGACCAAGGAGTGGACCGCGATCCACCGCAAGCACCACGCCAAATGCGAGACCGCGGACGATCCGCACAGCCCGCAGGTGCACGGCATCAACCGTGTGTTGTGGACCGGAGTGCTGCTGTATGTGGACGAATCGCACCATCCGGAGACCATGGAACGCTATGGCCACGGCACGCCGGACGATTGGGTCGAGCGCAATGTCTATGCCCGCCACTCGGTGCTGGGCCTGTGGCTGATGGGTGCCATCAACATCGCCCTGTTCGGGCTGATCGCCGGCGCGATCATCCTGGTGGTGCAGATCGCCTGGATCCCGTTCTGGGCCGCCGGCGTGATCAACGGCATCGGCCACTTCTGGGGCTACCGCAACTGGGACGTGCCGTCGCCGGACGCGAGCCGCAATATTTCGCCCTGGGGGGCCTGGATCGGCGGCGAGGAACTGCACAACAATCACCACGCCTACCCGGCGTCGGCCAAGTTTTCCCTCAAGTGGTACGAATTCGACCTCGGCTGGGCCTACATCCGCGGGCTAGAGTCGCTCGGGCTGGCCACGGTGAAGAAGGTCGCGCCGACGCCGCGCTTCTCCGACCCGAAGCCGGTCGCCGACGAGCAGACGCTGGAGGCGATCATCGCCAACCGCTACGACGTGCTCGCCCGCTACGCCACTTCACTCAAGCACACCTACCAGCAGGAACTCGAGCGGCTGGGGCACTGGTCGCAGGAAGCCGAGGCGCTGAAGCCGGCGAAGCGCTATTTCAAGCGCCTGCAGCGGCTCTCGGAAGTCGAGCGCGGCCGGCTAGCCGAGGCGGTCAAGAATTCGAAGGCGCTGGCCACGGCGATCGCGATGCGCGACGAACTGGCGGCGCTGTGGGCCCGCTCCAGTGCTTCGCGCGAGCAGCTGCTAAAGCAGTTGCAGGACTGGTGCCACAAGGCCGAGAACAGCGGCGTGCGGCCGCTGGTGGAATTCAGCCACCGCCTGCGCAGCTACGCCTGACAGCCCTAACTCTGCAATAAAAAAAGCCCGCGGCAAGCGGGCTTTTTCTTTTGCGGCAGATCCGGTTACTTGATCTTGCCTTCCTTGTACATGACGTGCTTCCTCGCCTTCGGATCGAATTTCATCATCTCGATCTTCTCCGGCTTGGTGCGCTTGTTCTTGGTGGTGGTGTAGAAGTGGCCGGTTCCGGCCGACGATTCGAGCTTGATCTTTTCGCGCATGGCGGCTCCTCAGGCTTTCGCTGCAGCTTTTTTCTTGGCTTTGATCTCGGCCAGGACAGTCTCGAGGCCGTGCTTGTCGATGCGGCGCAGCCCGGCGGTCGAAACGCGCAGGCGCACCCAGCGGCGCTCGGTCTCCAGCCAGAAGCGGCGGTAGTGCAGGTTGGGCAGGAAGGTACGGATGGTCTTGTTATTCGCGTGCGAGACCAGATGACCTTTCATCGGCTTCTTGCCGGTGACATCGCAGATACGGGGCATTGCTGACTCCGGATGGTAGAACGCGGCGGTGCGGAAAAGGCGCGAATTATACGCGAAAACAGGCACTTCACAACAGGCCGCGTTCGGCGAAAGACAGCGTCTGGTGACCCGCCACGATGAAGTGATCCAGCACTTTAATGTCGACAAGGCAGAGGGCTTCCTTCAGGTTGCGGGTCAGCAGCTCGTCGGCCTGGCTGGGTTGCGCCACGCCGGAGGGATGGTTGTGGGCAAAGATGACGGCGGCGGCATTCGCCTTCAGGCCGGCCTTGACGATTTCGCGCGGATAGACCGAGGTCTGCGTGAGCGTGCCGCGGAACAGCTCGTCGAACGAAATCACCCGGTGCTGGGCGTCCAGCCAGAGGCAGACGAAGACCTCGTGCTCGCGGCCGGCGATGGCGAGGCGCAGGTAATCGCGCACCGCGCCCGGGGAGGTGAGGGCGCTGGCCGAGCGCATGCCGTCCTGCAGGCTGCGGCGGGCGAGTTCCATCGCCGCCGCGAACTGCGCGCGTTTGGCCGGCCCGAGCCCCTTCACGTCCGTGAGGTCCGCGGCAAACAGGCCTGCGACGTTCTTGAACCTCGCCATCAGGTCGCGGCCGAGTTCCACGGCGCTCTTGCCGGGCAGGCCCGTGCGCAGGATCACGGCGAGCAGCTCCGCATCGCTAAGCGATCCCGCGCCCTGCGCCAGGAGCCGTTCGCGAGGCCGTTCCGCGAGCGGCCAGTCCGAAATGGCCATGTGACCGGTTTCCTCTACAATCCTCATCCCTTAACGCCCGGGGTGACATGGCCGATGACTGCGCGATGACCTTGAAGGGAAAGAAGATTCTGCTCGGCATGACCGGCGGCATCGCCGCCTACAAGGTCTGCGAGCTGGCGCGCCTTCTGGGCAAGGCGGGCTGCGACGTGCGCGTCGCGATGACCGAGGCGGCGACCCGCTTCGTCACGCCGGTGACGATGCAGGCGCTCACCGGCCAGGCCGTCTGGACCGACCTCTGGGACCCGCGCGTCGCCGACAACATGTCGCACATCGAGCTGTCGCGCGACCGCGACCTCATCCTGGTGGCGCCGGCCAGCGCCGATTTCCTCGCCAAGGCGGCGCAGGGCCTCGCCGGCGACCTGCTCTCCACGCTGGTGCTGGCCAGGCGCTGCGCCCTGATGGTGGCGCCGGCGATGAACGTGGAGATGTGGGACAACCCGGCGACGCAAAGAAACCTGCGCACCTTGCGCGAAGACGGCGTTGCCTTCGCGGGCCCCGCGGCGGGCGACCAGGCCTGCGGCGAGACCGGCATGGGGCGCATGCTCGAGCCCGCCGACATCGTCGCTGAGGTCGAGGCATGGTTCCAGCCCAAGATACTGGCCGGCAAGCGCGTGCTGGTGACCGCGGGCCCGACCGAAGAGCCGATCGACCCGGTGCGCGTGATCACCAATTCGAGCTCGGGGAAAATGGGATTCGCGGTGGCGCGCGCGGCGCGCGAGGCGGGCGCGAGCGTGACCCTGATCAGCGGGCCGGTGGCCCTCGCGACGCCGCACGGCGTGGAACGCGTTAACGTGCGCAGCGCGCAGCAGATGTTCAACGAAGTGAAAGCCGCGGTGGACGGCAGCGACGTCTTCATCTCGGTCGCGGCCGTCGCCGACTGGCGCATGAAGAAGCCTTCCGGCAAGAAGCTGAAAAAGGTGAACGGCCGCGCGCCGACGCTGGAATTCGAGGAGAACCCGGACATCCTCGCCTGGGTCGCGGCGCGCAGGAAGGCGCCGTTCTGCGTCGGCTTCGCGGCCGAAAGCGAGAAGGTCGAGGCGAACGCGAAGGCGAAGCGGCTGAAGAAGGGCGTGCCGCTGATCGCGGCGAACCTCGCGCAGGAGGCGCTGGGCGCCGACGACAACGCACTCACGCTGTTCGACGCGCGCGGCAAGCATTCGCTCGGGCGCGGCCCGAAGCTGGAACAGGCGCGCAAGCTGCTCGCCCACGTGGCCGGCATGCTGCAGAAAGCGAAGCGCTAGCTTGCGCAGGCTGGACGTCAAGATCCTCGATCCGAGGATCCGGGAGATGCTGCCGCAGTACGGCACCCCGGGGGCCGCAGGACTCGACCTGCGCGCCTGCCTCGATGCGCCGCTGACGCTCGCGCCGGGTGAAAGCAGGCTCGTATCCTCGGGCATCGCAATCCATATCGGCGACCCGGGCTATGCCGCCATCGTGCTGCCGCGCTCGGGGCTCGGCGCGAAGAACGGCATCGTCCTCGGCAACCTGGTCGGCCTCATCGATTCCGACTACCAGGGGCCGCTGATGGTCTCCCTGTGGAATCGCGGCGCTGCCGCGTTCACGGTGCAGCCGATGGACCGCATCGCGCAGCTGGTGGTGGTGCCGGTGCAGCAAGTGGAATTCAACGTGGTCGAGGAATTCCAGACCTCCAGCCGCGGGGCTGGAGGATTCGGCAGTACGGGAAAAAGCTAAGCCAGGCTGTCAGCCCAGATCGTACGGGCCCAGTTCCAGGCGTAGGTGCCCTCGGCTTCGCTGCGCGCGGCGGAAACGCCGCCCGATCCCTTCACCGCGATGAGCGTGCCCTGGCCGGCATCCCATTCGTGGACCGAGGAAACGCGGATCGCTTCCTTCTGCGACACGAAGCTGTAGCAGGTGTTGATGATCTTGGGCTCCGAGCCCGCGCCGCGCCCGCTTAGCGCGCCGACGATCGCGGCGGCCGCGATCTTGGCGTGATTGTTCGCCATGCTGGCCGACTTGGGCATGCCCGGCGCCGACAGCGTGGCGTCGCCCAGCACGTGGATGCCCGGCACTTTCTTCGACTCCATGGTGCGCCAGTCCACGTCGCACCAGCGGTTGTTGGTGGTAATCAGCCCCGCCTGCTGCGCGATGTTGCCGGCGCGGTGCGGCGGCACGACGTTCAGCACGTCGCCCTTCACGTCCTCGACCTCGAGCTTCACCGTCATGCTCTTCGCATCCACGCCGGTGGCCCTGGCGTTGCCGCGGTACTCGAGGACGCCGGCGTAGAGGTCCTTCCACGCGGCCTTGAACAGGCCGCCCTTGGAGGTCACGTCCGGGTTGGCGTCCAGCACCAGCAGCTTGGAGCGCGGCTTGGCCTGTTTCAGGTAGGCCGCGATCATGCTGGCGCGTTCGTAGGGCCCGGGCGGACAGCGGTAGGGCGCGAGGGGGATGGAGAGCACCACCACGCCGCCGTCGCGCATGTCGACGAGCTGTTTTCGCAGCGCTTCGGTCTGCGCGCCGGCTTTCCAGGCGTGCAGCACCCGGCCCGACTGCATCGCTTCCTCGTAGCCCTGGATGTCGCCGAAGGTGAAGTCGATGCCCGGGGAAACGACCAGGCGCTCATAGGCGATGTCGCCGCCGCGCGCCGTGCGCACAATCTTCTTCGCCGGGTCGATGGCGGTCGCCTCGTCGCGCACCACCTGCACGCCGTGGCGCTGCAGCCCGTCATAGCCGTGGCTGATCTCCTGCATGTTCGAGTAGCCGCCCAGCACCAGGTTCGAGATCGGGCAGGAGACGAAGGCGCTCTCGCGCTCGATCAAGACGACGTCGATCGCCGGATCCCACATACGGATGTACTTCGCCGCCGTGGCGCCGCCGAAGCCGCCGCCGATCACCACCACCCGGGCCTTGGACGGGACAGCGCTCGCACATCCGGCGAGGGAAATTGCCCCTGCAAACTTGATGAAGTCCCTGCGTTTCATGGCGCCTCCTACCGTTTCTGCGCGGCGAACCACGTCGCCAGCGCGTCGATTTGCGGATCGGTGTAGCCCTTGGCGATCTGGTGCATGACCGTGGCCGGCCGCTTGCCGTCGCGAAAGGCGCGCATCTGCGTCGCGATGTGGTCGCGCGGCAGACCGGCGATCGGGATCAGCGGGCTGTCCTTGCTCGTGGTGCGGCCCTCCGTGCCGTGGCAGATGGCGCACGGCGCCGCGAGGTTGCGCGATGCCGCGTCCTGGGCGGCGGCGGGGAGGGCAGTCAGCGCGAACGCGACGAGAACGAGAAATTTCATGGCAAACCCTCCTGGAAAATGCGCGATCAGGCGACCGGTTCGGCTGCCGCCGGGGGCGTTGCCGCCGCCGGTTCCTCGAAGCGCAGGATGACTTTCTCGTCCTCGCCGATGTCGATGCTCACCTTGCCGCCGTGCACCAGCTTGCCGAACAGCAGTTCATCCGCCAACGCGCGGCGGATCGTGTCCTGGATCAGGCGCGCCATCGGGCGCGCGCCCATCAGCGGATCGAAGCCCTTCTTCGCCAGGTGCTCTTTCAGCGCCTGCGTGAAATTCGCCTCGACCTTCTTCTCGGTCAGCTGTTCGTCGAGCTGCATCAGGAACTTGTCGACCACGCGCATGATGATCTCGGGCGACAGCGCGGCGAACGAGATGACCGCGTCCAGCCGATTCCTGAACTCGGGGGTGAACATCTTCTTGATCGCTTCCATCTCGTCGCCGGCCTTCACCGATTTGGTGAAGCCCATGGAATTCTTCGCCAGCGACTCGGCGCCCGCGTTGGTGGTCATGACGATGACGATGTTGCGGAAATCGGCTTTCCTGCCGTTGTTGTCGGTGAGCGTGCCGTGGTCCATCACCTGCAGCAGGATGTTGAAGATGTCCGGGTGCGCCTTCTCGATCTCATCGAGCAGCAGCACCGCGTAGGGTTTCTTGCTGATCGCCTCGGTGAGCAGGCCGCCCTGCTCGAAGCCCACATATCCGGGCGGCGCGCCGATCAGCCGCGATACGGCGTGCCGCTCCATGTATTCCGACATGTCGAAGCGGATCAGCTCGATCCCCATGCAGTAGGCGAGCTGGCGCGCGACCTCGGTCTTGCCGACCCCGGTCGGGCCGCTGAAGAGGAAGTTGCCGATCGGCTTCTGCGGGTTGCCGAGGCCCGAGCGCGCCATCTTGATCGCCGAGGTAAGCGCCTCGATCGACGGGTCCTGGCCGAACACCACCGCTTTCAGGTCGCGCCCCAGGTTGGCGAGCGCGCTGCGGTCGTCGGTGGAGACGCTGCGCGGCGGGATGCGCGCGATCTTGGCGACGATGTCCTCGATCTCGGTTTTGCCGATGACCTTCTTCTGCTTGGCCTTGGGGGCGATGCGCTGCGCCGCGCCGGCTTCGTCGATGACGTCGATCGCCTTGTCGGGCAGGTGCCGGTCGTTGATGTACTTGGCCGAAAGCTCGGCCGCCGTGGTGAGCGCGTTTGCCGTGTACTTGATGCTGTGGTGGGCTTCGAAACGCGATTTCAGCCCTTTTAGGATCTCGATGGTCTCCTCGACCGACGGTTCGACCACGTCGATTTTCTGGAAGCGGCGCGTGAGCGCGTGGTCTTTCTCGAACACGCCGCGGTATTCCAGGTAGGTGGTGGCGCCGATGCACTTCAGCTGGCCGTTCGAGAGCGCCGGCTTTAGCAGGTTGGAGGCATCCAGCGTGCCGCCCGAGGCGGCGCCGGCGCCGATCACGGTGTGGATCTCGTCGATGAAGAGGATCGCGTGCGGGTTGTCCACCAGCTGCTTTAGCACCGCCTTCAGGCGCTGCTCGAAATCGCCGCGGTATTTGGTGCCGGCGAGCAGCGCGCCCATGTCGAGCGCGTAGACCGTGGATTTTTCCAGCAGCTCGGGCACGCTGCCCTCGACGATGCGGCGCGCGAGCCCTTCGGCGATCGCGGTCTTGCCGACCCCGGCCTCGCCCACCAGCAGCGGGTTGTTCTTGCGCCGGCGGCACAGCGTCTGGATCACGCGCTCGAGTTCGCGGTCGCGGCCGATCAGCGGGTCGATCTTGCCGGCCAGCGCCTGGGCGTTCAGGTTTTGGGTGTAGTTGTCCAGCGGGCTGTTGGCCGCCTCGGCCGGATTTTCCTGCTCCGTCTCCGCCTCGCCCTTGCCGCCCTGCTGCGGCTGGATGCTCTTGGTGATGCCGTGCGAGATGTAGTTGACGACGTCCAGGCGCGTGATGCCCTGTTGCTGCAGGAAATAGACCGCGTGCGAATCCTTCTCGCCGAAGATCGCCACCAGCACGTTGGCGCCGGTGACCTCCTTCTTGCCCGAGGACTGCACGTGCAGGATGGCGCGCTGGATGACGCGCTGGAAGCCGAGCGTCGGCTGCGTGTCCACTTCGCGGTCGGCGGCGATGCGCGGCGTCTGCTCGGTAATGTGCTGCGTCAGGTTCTTGCGCAGCTCGTCCATGTTGGCGCCGCAGGAGCGCAGCACCTCGGCGGCAGTCGGGTTGTCCAGCAGCGCGAGCAGCAGGTGCTCCACGGTGATGAACTCGTGGCGCTTCTGGCGCGCCTCGACGAACGCCATGTGCAGGCTGACTTCGAGCTCTTGGGCGATCATGATCGGGTTCCTTCCGTCACGTTTCCTCCATCACGCATTGCAGCGGATGCTGATACTTGTGCGCATAGGCCGTAACCTGCTGGACTTTCGTCGTGGCCATGTCGCGCGGAAAGACGCCGCAGACCCCCATACCCTCGCGGTGAACTTTGAGCATCACCTGGGTCGCCCGCTCCCGGTTCATGCCGAAAAACTTCTGCAGCACCAGCACCACGAACTCCATCGGCGTGTAGTCGTCGTTCAACAGCAAAACCTTGTACATAGGCGGAAGTTTTACCTTCGCCTTTTTCGTTTCGAGGACTGAGTCGTTCTTGTGTTGCATGCATGTGGTTGGCGACCGTTTCTATCCTAATCAAAGCGGTGGGGGAGCGCAAACCCTAAGACAGCCACCCTTGACGAGGGTTCCGAAGGCGGGCGCTCAGGCAACGAGGGGGTCGATCACGGCGTTGAACGTGGCGCTGGGGCGCATCACCGCGCCGGCCTTGGACGGGACGGCGACGTAGTAGCCGCCGATGTCCGCCGGCTTGCCCTGGACGGCGTTCAGTTCATCGACAATCTTCTTCTCGTTCTCGGCCAGGGTCTTGGCAAGGGGCGAGAAGTAGGCCTTCAGCTCCGCGTCCTCGTTCTGCGCGGCGAGCGCTTGGGCCCAGTACATGGCCAGGTAGAAATGGCTGCCGCGGTTGTCCAGCTGGCCCGTCTTGGGCGAGGGATTCTTGCTGTTGTCGAGCAGCTTGCCGGTCGCCTCGTCGAGGGTCTTGGCGAGAATCATGGCCTTCTTGTTGTGCAGCTTGAAGCCGACGTCTTCCAGCGACACCGCGATGGCCATGAATTCGCCGAGCGAATCCCAGCGCAGGTGGTTTTCCTCGGTCAGCTGCTGCACGTGCTTGGGCGCCGAGCCGCCGGCGCCGGTCTCGAACATGGCGCCGCCGGCCATCAGCGGAACGATCGACAACATCTTCGCGCTGGTGCCCAGTTCCATGATCGGGAAGAGATCCGTCAGGTAGTCGCGCAGGATGTTGCCGGTCACCGAGATGGTGTCCTTGCCGCGGATCACGCGTTCCAGCGTGAAGCGCATCGCGCGCACCTGCGACATGATCTGGACATCCAGCCCGGTCGTGTCGTGGTCCTTGAGGTAGCGCCGTACTTTCTTGATGATCTCGTTCTCGTGCGGACGGTATTCGTCCAGCCAGAACACGGCCGGGGTGTTCGACTGCCGCGCGCGCGTGACCGCGAGCTTGACCCAGTCCCGCACCGCGGCGTCCTTGGTCTGGCACATGCGCCAGATGTCGCCCGCCTCGACGTTCTGCTCCATCAGCACATGGCCGTCGTGGTTGTCGACGATGCGCGCCACGCCGTCCTCCGGGATCTCGAAGGTCTTGTCGTGCGAGCCGTATTCCTCGGCCTGTTGCGCCATCAGGCCGACGTTGGGCACCGTTCCCATGGTCTTCGGATCGAAGGCGCCGTTGGTCTTGCAGAAGTTGATGACCTCCTGGTAGATGCGCGCGAAGGTGGACTCGGGCTGCACCGCCTTGGTCTCGTACATCTTGCCGTCCGGGCCCCACATCGTGCCGCCGGCGCGGATCATCGCCGGCATCGACGCATCGACGATCACGTCGTTGGGGTTGTAGAGGTTGCTGATCCCCTTGGCCGAATCGACCATCGACAGGCGCGGCCGCTTTGCCTCGCAGGCCTTGATGTCGGCCTCGATCTCCGCGCGCTTGGCTTCCGGCAGCGTCTTGATCTTCTCCAGCACGTTGGAGAAGCCGTTGTTGACGATGACGCCGAGTTCGGCGAACAGCTTGCCGTGCTTGTCGAACAGGTCCTTGTAGAACACGCGCACCGCGTGCCCGAACACGATCGGGTGCGACACCTTCATCATCGTCGCCTTGACGTGCAGCGAGAACAGCAGGTCGTGTTTCTTGCAGTGCTCGAGCTCGTTCTCGAAGAACGCGCACAGGGCCTTCTTGCTCATGTACATGCTGTCGATCACCTCGCCCTCGAGCAGCGGGACCGAAGGCCGCAGGACCATCGTCTTCCCGCTTCGGGTGACGAGATCCATACGCACGTCGCTCGCATGCGAGACGGCCATCGACTTCTCGCCGTGGTAGAAGTCGCCGGCGTGCATGTGGGAGACGTGGGTGCGCGAGGCGGGATCCCACGGGGCCATCGAATGCGGGTTCTTGCGCGCGTAGCGCTTCACCGCGGCCGGCGCGCGCCGGTCCGAGTTGCCCTCGCGCAGGACAGGATTCACCGCGCTTCCCAGGATCTTGGAATAGCGCGCCTTGATCGCCTTGTCCGCGTCGTTCTTCGGGGTCTCGGGATAGTCGGGCACCTTGTAGCCCTTGGACTGCAGTTCCTTGACCGCGGCGGTCAGCTGGCCGACCGGCGCGCTGATATTGGGCAGCTTGATGATGTTGGTATCGGGCCGGAGCGTCAGCCTGGCGAGTTCCGCGAGATTGTTGGGGATGCGCTGCTCCGGCGCGAGGAAATCCGGAAATTCCCCGAGGATGCGGGCGGCGACCGAAATGTCGCTTTCCTCGATTTCGATGCCCGCCGGCCTGGTGAACGCGCGCACGATGGGCAGCAGCGAGTAGGTCGCGAGGCGGGGGGCTTCGTCGGTGAGGGTGTAGATGATCTTGGGTTTTGCGGTGGACACGGGAAATTGCCTTTGCAGTAGGGATGGTGGCGCTGAAGAACGGTATTTTACGGCCAGAGTTTCATGTCGAGCACACGTTCGGCGAACCAGACCGCTGCGGCCAGCGCGATCGCGGCCGAGCCGCCGGCGAACAGCAGGCGCCGGTAGAACCAGCTGCGGCGGACCGCATAGGCGAATGGTAGGAAAGCCGCGACGATCGCGAGTTGACCTGCCTCAACTCCGATGTTGAATCCCACCAGGGCCAGCAGCAGCGCGCCCTGCGGCAGCCCGAGGTCCGCCAGCACGCTGGCGAAGCCGAAGCCGTGGACGAGACCGAAAGCGAAGGCGACCGCCCAGCGCCGCCCGGACACCACTGGCCAGAGATTGTTGAGGGCCGCCAGCACCACCGAAAGCGCGATCACGGACTCCACCAGCCGCGAGGGCAGCGCGATCACGGACAGCGCCGCCAGCGACAGGGTGATGGAGTGGGCGACCGTGAAGGAGGTCACCACCCTGAACACGTCCCAGAAGCTGTCCCGGAAGCGCTCCGCGGGGTTCCAGGTCCTGCCGTTAAGGATGAGAACGGAAGGAAGCAACAGCGAAACCAGAAAGAGAATGTGGTCGAAGCCGATCCAGATGTGCCAGACGCCTTCGCGCAGGTAATCGGTGAACTGCGCCAGCGCCGAGGCTTCACCCGCCTTGAACGCCAGGCGCGGTCGTTCGGGGGAGAGCACGCCGGTTTGCACCGCGCCGGCGCGCTCGAAGCGCAGCAGCCCGCGGTGCGTCGGGTCCAGGTCGAAGAACAGGCTGTAGGCGATCTCCATCACCGCAGGCTCGCGTGCGCCGCAGTCGGCGCCGAAACGCAATACCGCGTAGGCGCCGTCACTGTGCTCGTCCACGAGGAATTCCGTGTTCGCGGTCGTGCAGGTTTTTCCGTCCGAATTGATTTTCAGGCGCGAGAAAGCGTAAGCCTCGATCTCGCTGCGCTTGGCCCTTAGTTCTCCCCAGGTAATCGCGCCATTGCCATCCGTATCCAGCCCGATCGCGAACTCCAGGTCGCGAAGCGCGATGTCCCACTGCCCGCGCACCACCGCGCCTTCTACGCCGATGGCCAGGTAGCTGTCGCTCGGCTTGTGGGCATGCGCGCTTCCTGCCGTGAGCAGGAGAAGCAGGAACAGGATCCTCATTTGCCGAGTGCTTTAACCCGGGCCGCAATTTCGCGGATGCGCGTTCCCTCGAAGCCGGTCGATTCGAGCCATTGCAGGGCCGGGGCTGCGGCCGCAGCATCGCGCGCGGCGAGCGCGGCCTCGAGCAGCACCAGCGCGTCGCGCGGCTCGCGCTGGGTGCGGTAGTTCTCGCTCGCCGCCGCGAGCGCGGCGCGCGAGTCGCCCGTCAGGTCGAGCAGGAAGCGCGCCTCCTCCTGCAGGTGCAACTTCTCGCCGCGCAGGGCCGCGTCGGCGAAGCGCTCTGACAGGGCGCGCACGTGTTTTTCCCCTTCCGGCAATTTCAGTGACCGCGCCGCGAGCGCGAGCCGCAGCAGCAGCGTGTCCGAGCGGCTCCAGCTTTTCAGCAAAGAGAGGACTTCGGCCGCGCGGTTTCGCTCGAGAAGGAAGTCGGCGTATGCGGCAAGGATGAAATTGTCGTCGACGCCCAGGGCGAGGCCGGCGCGGAAATGCCGTTCGGCCGTTGCCAGGTCCCCGGTACGCCAGGCCATTTCCGCGAGGCGGGTGAGAATCCAGACGCGGAAGCCGGGCTCGACGTCGTTGCGTCGTGCCAGCGCGGAGGCGAGCGTCTCATGTGCCGCACGCGCGCGGCCGGTGGTCGCGTCGACATAGGCGGTGCAGGCGGTGGCATGAAGTTCGGTCGCGTTCGCCGCGAGCAACGCGCATTCCTCCCTCGCCGCCGTGTAGTTCGCCTGCACCATCAGTATTGCGGCGCGCCAGGCGCGCGCCTCTGTGTTGCCGGGGTCGGACTTGAGCGCCAGATCGAAATCGGCCATCGCCTTGGCGAAGTCGTGGCGGTACTGCCGCAGCATGCCGTGCAGGACGAGGATTTCGGCGGGCGTTGCCGCCGATTCGGGCCAGGGGCGCAGTGCGGAGTCCGCGTAACCGACGTAGCGCGGGTCGCCTTCGGCCATGGCCATGTCGAAATACCTGCGCGCGAGGCGCACAGCCGGCCCTGGGTCGCCGGGGGCCGCGGCGGCCGCAGCGCGCAACCTGCGCAATTCCGCGGCGGCCGGATCGCCCGCCCGGATGGGCAGAGTTTCCAGGATGACGGAATCGTCCTTGGGCACGAAAGGTGCGGCGCTGGCGCCGAATGCGGCCAACAGCAGCGCAAAATAGTGCGCCCAGCGGGGTTTCATGCGGTCGGACACAGAGACAATCCTGTTAAAACAACAGCTTATCACGGTTTGATGGCAATTCTTCTTTTGTTTACAATGGCTTGCGCGGGGAAACTCGTGTGCAGGGAGGCAAAAACGGGGCAACCGGGAGGGAACGGTCAACCGCCAGGCGTTTCGTGCGTTTTTCGGCACGGGGAGGCTCGGTGGTAACTCGTTACGTCACCCCGTTTACTCATACCTATACCAGGAGATAGAAATGACCAAGCTGCTTTCGATGATCGTCGCCGCCATGTTCGCGGTTGTGAGCGTTAACGCGTTTGCCGCCTCGCACGCTGCTGCGAAAGGCGACAAGATGGA
>JANNXB010000457.1:0-2476 GCA_031409355.1 Betaproteobacteria bacterium
GGCAGGCTGGCGCCCACCACCGCGACCTTGGCCCAAAGAGGGTCCACGACGAGCAGGCCGTAGAAGACGCCGGCCGCGATCAGCGGGTGCAGCCCCAATTTCAGGGCGACGCCGGGCCAGGCCGCGGCCATACCTGCGCGCATCGATTGGCGCGAGACGAAAAGGCCGAGTGCAAAAAGAGCGCCGGGTCCGGCCGCGGCCGCCAGCAGGTCGGCGAAGCGCATCACCGGCACGGGCAGCGTCAGGTTTGCCGCCACGAGTGCGATCGCGAGAGCAATCGGCCAGATCAGCGGGCTGCGCGCGGTTCCAAGCAGGGCCAGCGCGATGCCTTTGCCGTGCGAGGAGTGCTTGCGATCGAACAACTCGAGCAAGGTGAGGCCGGTGGCGAACAGCATGACGTTGGTCGCCACTGTCGCCATCGCCGCAGGCAGCGCCGCCTCCGGTCCGTAGGCGACGGTCACGAGCGGGATGCCGAGGTAGCCGGTGTTGCTGAACGAGGCGTTCAGGGCGCGCAGGCTGTGCTCCTGCGGCGATCCGCCCGATGCCCAGGCAGAAAGAGCGAAACCAGCCGCGGCGCAGGCAAGAGTGGCGAGCACCACGCCGGCCAGGAAAGGCAGGTTGAAAATCTGCTCGAGTGAGCCGCGCGCGACCGCCGCGAACAGCATCGCCGGCAAGGCGAAGTAGTAGACGAACTGGTTTAGCGCATCGCTCGACTCTGCGCCGACCAGCCGCATGCGGCCGGCGACCCAGCCGCACAGCACCAGGCCGAACACGGGCAGCACCGAAGCGAGGATCAGTTCCAGAGGTCTACCTTGTCGCCGCGTCCGCGCATTCCTTCAGTGCGCGCCTGCAAATAGCGCTGGAGCGATCGCCATCAGGAGGAGGGCGAGGGTCCAGATCATCCGCGCAGCCGGCTCCGGATGAACAGCCAGATGCCGGCGACGATCATCGGAAGACTGAGCCACTGGCCCATCGACAGGCCGAAGGCGAGGAACCCCAGGAACGCGTCGGGCTCGCGCGCGAACTCCCCGATGAAGCGGAATACGCCGTAGCCGGTCAGGAACAGCGCCGACACCTGCATTCGTGGACGCGGGCGCGATGAGAACCACCAGAGCAATGCGAACAGCGCGAGGCCTTCGAGCGCCATCTGGTAGAGCTGCGAAGGATGGCGCGGGAACGGCCCGGCTCCGCGGAACACCATGCCCCAGGGAGCATCCGTGACGCGGCCCCAGAGTTCGCCGTTGATGAAGTTCCCGAGGCGCCCCGCGGCGAGTCCGATCGGCACCAGGGGCGCAACGAAGTCCATCAAGTCCCACCAGTTGATGCGCTGGCGCCAGGCGACGAACGCCATCGCGACCAGCACGCCAAGGAAGCCGCCGTGGAACGACATGCCGCCCTGCCAGATGGCGAACGCCTCCAGCGGATGCGACAGGTAGTAGACCGGCTTGTAGAACAAGACGTAGCCCAGGCGCCCTCCGGCAATCACCCCGACGATGCCGCCGAACAGCAGGTCGTCCAGTTGGGCGCGGCTGACCGGCGCGAGCTTCGCATCAATGCGTCGCGTGCCAAGCCACCAGAAGGACGCGAAAGCGAGCAGGTACATGAGGCCATACCAGCGCACCGCCAGAGGGCCGAGCGAGAAGACGACAGGATCGAAATTTGGATGAATCAGCACGGTAGAATTCCATTCTAGCGTTCACGGAGGAAACGAATGGCCGACAACCGGAGAAGCCGTCTGATAACGCACGGGCCTGCGCGATCGCCCAACCGCGCCATGCTGCGCGCGGTCGGCTTCGGCGACGGCGATTTCGAGAAGCCGATCATCGGCGTCGCCAATGGCCACTCGACCATGAATCCGTGCAACGCCGGCATCCAGCCGCTGGTGGACAGCGCGATCGCCGCCTTGCACGCCGCGGGCGCCAAGCCGCAGGTATTCGGCGTTCCCACGATCACCGACGGCATCGGCATGGGAACCGAGGCGATGAAGTATTCGCTCGTGTCGCGCGAGGTGATCGCGGACGCGATCGAGACCTCGGTCAACGGCCAGGCCATGGACGGCGCGCTGGTGGTCGGCGGCTGCGACAAGAACATGCCCGGCGGCATGATGGCGCTGGCGCGCATGAACGTGCCATCGATCTACGTCTATGGCGGCACCATCAAGCCCGGCAAGTGGAAGGGGCAGGACCTCACCGTCGTCTCGGTGTTCGAGGCGGTGGGCGCTTTCAACGCGGGCAAGATGAGCCAGGAAGACTTTCTCGGGATCGAGAAGAACGCCTGTCCATCCGTGGGCGCCTGCGGCGGCATGTTCACCGCGAACACGATGTCCTCCTCGTTCGAGGCGCTCGGCATGAGCCTGCTCGGCTCCTCGCAGATGGCGGCGCCCGACGCGGAGAAGGCGGATTCGGCCGCCGAATCCGCCAAGGTGCTGGTCGAAGCGGTGCGCCGGAACCTCAAGCCGCGCGACATCATCACCCGC
>JANNXB010000458.1:0-1669 GCA_031409355.1 Betaproteobacteria bacterium
CGGCGAGCGCAGCAGCCAGTGGTCGAGCATTTCCTTCCAGGCCAAGCCCGAGAGTTCGCTGCGGCCGGAAGAGGCGATCCACGAGACCAGCAGGATCTCGCCCACCGCGATGAAGAGCCACCGGTGGTCGCCGTGGTAGGACACGCCGCGCTCGGGCAGCAGCAGCGCGACCAGGATGTTCAGCGGCACCAGCAGCACCACCGCGGTATAGGTAGCGCGCGCCGCGAAGCTGTCGGCGCCGAAATCGAGCGCGAAGCGGTAGCCGGCGTAGGCCAGCAGCAGCGAACCCGCCGCGACGAACGCCCGCCCGCGGTTGAACCACAGCCCCATTCCCGCGCCCGCAAGCAGCACGAAGTACGCCCCGGCCTCCTTCAGCCCGGCGAGCGAAGGCGGCAGCGCGGGTCCGAGCCAGAGCGCGAGCGCGGCCACCGCGATGATCGCCACGGGGGCGATGGCGGGGCGCAGGGTGGCCGGTGTTTTGATCATGTCAGGGCTCGCCCAGAATGCGGTCAAGGTCGGCCAGCAGCAAAGGAATTTTCCGCCGTGCATTGTCATAGAGCAGGCGGTGGTCGATTTCACCGTAGTCGTGCGCGAGCACATTGCGTTGGCCGATCAGCGCCCGCCAGTCGACGCCCGCATGCTCGCGCTTCGCGGTTTCGCTGACGCGTCGGGCGGCCTCCCCAAGCAACTCGAGGGAACGCTCCAGGGCGCGCCTGCGCATCAGGTCCCCTTCCAACCGGGCGAACGAAATCCTTTGCACGATCTTGCGGGAATCGCGCGCGAATTCGCGCATGTCCCAGAGATAGGCGCGGTCGCGCTTTTCAGGCTTCATAGAGCGTCTTCAGGTCCGGCAGGATGGTTTCCCTCCGGTAGGGATTCTTCAGGATCCCGGGCCCGGTAATCTGGATCGTCCGGTTTCCGAACAGGGGCGACAGCTCCTCCTGCATGTGGACCAGTTCGAACAGCCCGGTCTTGCTGGATCGCTTGAATTCGACCAGGAGATCCACGTCGCTGTCCGGACGCAGCTCGTTGCGGGCCGCCGAGCCGAACAGCGACATCTTCCTGACGCCGTACTTGCGGCATAGCAAGGCCAGGGCCTTGGCGTCTATTTCAGGAAGCCGGCCCGCGGGCTCGATGGTGTATTCGGTCGCATGCTCCTGCAGCGTCGGCGCCGTCCCGGAGGTTTTGTCGAGCATCGAAGTGAGTTCGTGAAAAACCGGCGACGCCTGGTTCGCCGAGTACAGGACCTGGTTGCCGCTGCGCTCGGCCACGAGCAGGCCCGTCTGCGCGAGCTGGCGCAGTTCCCGGTGCAGCGAACCGGCTGGAATGCCCGTGAGGCGGGCGATCATGCGCACGTGCAGGCGGTCGCCGGGTCGCAAGTAAAGGAGGGACAGGACACGATGCCGGTAAGCCCCGAACAGGAGGTTCGCCAGGCCTTCCCGGGCGGCTTCAGTGGTGGTGCTGGATTCCGTTCTCACCATTGCTACGATTGTAGCATAGATGAGAACGAATTGCCCGGCTAGCTACCTAACCTGTCCGGACGGAAGCCGACGTCGCAGACCTTGCCGCGCTGGGCGCGCTTGCCGGCGAACTCCTTGAGCATCCTCGCGTCCAGGGTCTCCTCGGCGCGGTTCTTGCGCTTGATGCCGGAGACGACGAGGCTCTTGCC
>JANNXB010000459.1:0-15193 GCA_031409355.1 Betaproteobacteria bacterium
GAGCACCACAGCTTCGCCACCTTCCGCGCGCCGGAATCGCGCCCGGACCACCACTGCTACGAAACCAGCAGCTGGAACGACATCCGCGACTGGGGCGACCGCATGGCGAAGCTGCGCATCCCGCTGTGGTGGGGGCCGGGACGCCACGGGCCGGGCAACAACCTGTTCTTCATGATCGAGGACCCCGACGGGCACAAGGTGGAGTTCTCGGCCGAACTGGAATTGATGCAGCAGGGCGCCGCCTACCGCACCTGGCCGCACGAACAGCGCACGCTCAACCTCTGGGGCTCAGCCTGGATGCGGAGCTGATTCTTTTCAGCGCCTGCTCGAGCACGGACTTCTGAGTTCCGAAGTTCAGCCGTACAAATCCAGGTGCGCCGAATTGCGCGCCCGGTGACAAAGCCACCCCGTTTCTCAGGAAATGCTCGTAGGGATCGGCGACGCCCAGACCGCTCGCATCGATCCAGGC
Organism: Betaproteobacteria bacterium; assembly: GCA_031409355.1. Classification (GTDB taxonomy): domain Bacteria; phylum Pseudomonadota; class Gammaproteobacteria; order Burkholderiales; family SG8-39; genus RBG-16-66-20. The sequence goes on from JANNXB010000459.1 coordinate 470, forward strand.
AAGATAGGTCGCTTCGACGTGCGCCATCTTGAGTCCCGCCGTGGCCGCAATCTCGCGCTCCACCAGGTCGCGGTTCCCGCGCAGGTACGCGAGCTGCTCTTCCAGCCAGCCGCCGCATTCACGGTACGCGGCCAGCGACGCCTCGTAGCCGAACACCGACGGATCGTGGACGGTGGCGTGATGGTCGGCTGAAAATGCGCGCCGCAGCTCCGCGTCCTCGATGATGGCGAAGGCGCAGCCGGCGCCAGGAAAGCCGAAGGCTTTGTTCGGCGAGATCAGCGTCACCGTGCGGCGCGACGCATCGGCGGATACGCTCGCGATCGGCACGTGCGGCTTGCGCTCGTCCAGCAGGATGTCGGCGTGGATCTCGTCCGAGCAGATCACCAAGTCGTGCTTTTGCGCGAAAGCGGCGAGTCGAGAAAGTTCGGCACGCGTGAATATCGTGCCGCCCGGGTTCTGCGGATTGCAGAGGAACAGGAGGCGCGAGTTCGGCCTCGCAGCGGTCGCAAGGAAATCCTCGTCCCACACCCAGCGACCCTTCGACAGCACGAGCGGCACATCGGTGTGCTCGCGGTTCGCGAGCACCAGAGAGCGCTTAAGGTGGTGATAGACCGGCGTCGGCACCAGCGCGTGCTGGTCCGGCCGCGTTAGGTGGCGCGCGGCGAGGTGCAATCCGGGCACGATGCCCGAGACGAATACCACCCAGTCCGGTTCCACCCGCCAGCCGTACAGGCGCTGCATGCGCTCGATCACCGCATCGCGCAGCGCAACGGGCGGCGCGTTGTAGCCGAAGATGCCGTGCGCGATGCGGCGCTGCATCGCCTCGATCACCGGAGGCGGCGCGCGGAAATCGGTATCCGCGACCCAGAGCGGGATCACATCGGCCGGATAGCGCTCCCAGCGCGTGCTCCAGGTGCCGCGGCGTGTCACCGGCTGGTCGAAATTGAACACCGGCAATTACTTCTTCCTTGCCTTCAGGTCGCTCTTCTCCAGCGCCTCGGCCTTGTCGTCCTCGTCGGCCTGTTCCTTCATCGCCGCGGCCGGGTCCTCCTCCAGCTTGTTCATGCTGTCGTCGGCCTCTTCCGTGACGACTGCCCGCGATTCCGCGCGCAACTTTTCCGGCAGGTAGGTAGCGATGGAGGGCACGAACATCACCAGCGCGATCGCGATACATTGCAGAATCATGAACTGGAACATGCCTTTGTAGATCGTGCCGAGCGACCACTCTTTCACCACCTGCTTCAGGTAATACGCCGACATCGCCACCGGCGGCGACAGGTAGGCGGTCTGCAGCGTGACCGCGATCAGGGCACCGAACCAGATCATGAACATGTCGGGCGCGATCCCCAGGGTCTCGGACACCGACGGCCGCAACGCCTCGATCACCGGATAAAAAATTGGCAGGAAGACGAGGATGATCGCCGGCCACTCGAACGGCCAGCCAAGCAGGAAGATGAGGACCACGACGAAGCCGAGCATCACGAGCGGCGGCACCGGCATCGCGACCATCGCATTGGTGATCCAGGCCGCGGTTCCCATGCGCGAAAACACCGCGCCGAAGATGCTCGACGTCACCGCGAGCAGCAGCACCATGCTCGAGGTGGTCATGGCGCTGATGCAGGCCTGCTTTAGACCGGCATAACTTGCCCGTCCATAGCAGACCGCCAGAATCATCGCGCCCAGCGCTCCGATGCCCGCCGCCTCGGTCGGAGTCGCGAGGCCCGCAAGGATGGAGCCCATCGTGGCGCCGATCAGCAGGAACAGCGGCAGGACGCCGATGACGACTTCCTTGAGGATGGCCCAGATATCCGTGACCCGGTCTTCCTTCGGCACCGGCGGCCCGAGATCCGGATTTATGAAGCTGCGCGCCATCAGGTAGACGATGTAGATGCCGGCCAGCAGAAAGCCGGGCCCGAAGGCCGCGGAGTAGAGGTCGGCCACCGACACGCCGAGCACCGGGCCCATCACGATCAGCATGACCGAGGGCGGAATCAGGATGCCGAGGGTGCCGCCCGCGGTGATGGCGCCGGCGGAAAGCTTCGCGTCGTAGCCGGTCTTGATCATGATGGGCGCCGCCATGATCCCCAGCACCGTGACCGCCGCGCCCACGATGCCGGTCGCCATGGCGAAGATCGTGGAGGTGACGATGACGACGATGTAGAGCGAACCGCGCACCGGCGCGAGCATCATGCGCAGCGCGGAAAAGAGGCGCTCCATGAGGCCGGCCTGCTCGGTGAGGTAGCCCATGAAGATGAACAGCGGCACGGCGGCGAACACTTCCTCCTTCATCAGCCCGATGGTCTGGAAGTAGGCCAGGTCGAACACCACCTTGCCCAGGGCGAAGTAGCCGAAGCTGAGCGCGAGGAACAGCAGCGTGAACGAAATCTGGATGCCGATGAAGATCGCGCCCAGCATCACGAACAGCATCACCAGACCCAGCAGGACCTCGGTGGTCATAGCTCGATCTTTTCCTTGTGCTCTAGCACGATGCCGGTGCGGGCGGCGTAGAAGCTCTTGATCAGCTCGGAGACCCCCTGCAGCAGCAGCATCGCGCAGGTCAGCGGCACCAGCGCCTTGAAGGGCCACAGGATCGGCCGCCAGTTGGTCTGCTCGGAGGTCTCGTTTATCGTAAACGCGTACCAGGCCTCGCTCCAGCTTGCGGCCATGAGCATGATGATCGAGGGAAAGAAGAACACGATGTACGAAATCGAGTCGACCATCCCGCGGGTCCGGTCGGACCATTTCTCGTAGAAAAAATCGGTGCGAATGTGGGCGCCCTTGTGCAGCGCGTAAGCGCAACCCAGCATGAAGATCGCGCTGTACAGCATGTAGGTGACGTCATACGACCAGATGGTCGGCGCATTGAACGCATAGCGCGCGATGACCTCCCAGGCCACCGCCAGCACCAGCGGCACGTTCAGCCATGCCACCCAGACGCCGGTGGCATCGGTGAACTTGTCGATGATCCGCACCAGCCGGATGTGGCCGGCAGCCGTTTCAGCCATGTGGAGAACCCTGGTTCAATGCGCAAAAAAAGGGGGCGTCGCCGCCCCCTTTTTGCCTCGCCCGGCTACTTCTTCTTCGCTTCCGCCTTGGCCGCGGCGGGCTTCGCGCCAGCCTCGGGCCAGTAGTAGTTGGCCGCGAAGGAGTACGGCGGGAACATGTAGCGCTTGGAGGGCACCACCTTGGACGCGTAGGCGCGCTGCGACTCGTAGATCTTCTTGAAGGTCGGCGACTTGGCCGAGTTCTCGGCCGCGACCTCGTCCCAGGCTTTTAGCGTGGCGAGCAGGATGTCGGGCGGCGTGCGGCGGATCTGCACGCCATGCTTCTTGATCATCTCCTCCATCGCGTCGGCGTTCTGCGTCTGCCATTTCGTAAGCCAGGTGATGAAGGTGTCCTTTACGGCGGAGTTAACGGACTCCTGCTGCTGCGGCGTGAAAGTCTTCCACACGTCCAGGTTGAAGCCGAACTCGCCGACGGAATTATTCTCGTGCATGCCGGGCGTGTAGTGGTACTTGAAGACGCCGGGCAGGCCGAGGCGCAGGTCCTCGACGCCGCCGACCCACTCGGCGCATTCGATCACACCGCGCTGCGCCGCCGGCACGATCTCGCCGCCCGGCAGGTTGACGACCGCCATGCCGAGCTTGGCATAGACCTCGGCATTGAGGCCGGTCTGCCGGCACTTCAGGCCTTTCAGGTCGGCGACGCTCTTGAGCGGCTTCTTGAACCAGCCGAAGGCCTGCGGGCTGGAGGGCTGCGCCGGCCAGACGATGACGTTCAGCTTTAGCTCGTTCTGGTAGAAATCGCGCCACATCTCCAGGCCGCCGCCGACGTACAGCCAGCCCAGCCAATCCATGTGGTCCATGCCGAAGGGGCCGCCGGGCGGCGCGGAAAAAAGCGCCGCGGCCGGGCTCTTGCCGACCCAGTAGTACGAAATCGAGTGCCAGCCGTCGATTACCTTCTTGTTGGTGGCGTCGAGGACCTCGAACGGCGGCACTACCTGCCCCGCCGCCATGGTCTCGATCTTGATCGAGCCTGCGGTGAGCTTTTCGATGCGATCCGTGATGCCCCTGAAATGATCCTGGATCGTCAGGCTGGCGGGCCAGCTGCCCTGCAGCTTGAGGTTCTTGACTGCAGGCGCCTGCGCGCCTGCGCCCTGGCTGAAGGCTGCGGCGACGGCGATCGAAACGGCGGTGGCGATGCTGTGCTTGCGCATGTCGATTTCCCCTTTGATTAACCTTGCAGTACGTTACGCCAAATCAGGCCGGAAGCGCAATGTCTAGTCGAGCCGCGCGACGATGCCCTGCAGTGCACTATTGGGGGGCGGATAGCGCTCCAGCACCAGCGGATCGTGCCCGGGGATGATGTGCGCGGGCGAATCCGCCAGCGCGCGCAGCCGGTCGTAGCCCTCCACCATGGCCGCCACGCTGTAGACGATCGGGAAGGGCCGCACCTGCTCCATGTTGGCGTAGAAATGCGAGGCGTCGGAGGCGACCACCACCCAGCCACGGCGCGTCGCGACGCGCACCACCTGCAGGCCCATGGTGTGGCCGCCAATCAGGTGCAGCGACACGCCGGGCGCGATCTCGGCATCGCCGTCGTGGAAACGCACCCTGCCCGCGTAGGCGCGGCGCACCATGCCGACCACGTCCTCGACCTCGTAGGCCCCGCTGAATACCGGCTTCGCCATGTGCCGGCCGGTCGCGTAGTTCATCTCGAGATCCTGCAGGTGAAACGTCGCGGCCGGGAAAAGATCGAAATTGCCGATGTGGTCGTAGTGAAGATGCGTTACCACCACGTCTTTGATGTTCTCTGAATAAACATTCAAAAGCTTCAAACCTTCCGTCGGGCAACGGATATGGTTGCGTTGCCGTTTCGCGGCCATCGGCGCGGAAAAACCGGTATCGACGACGAACTCGCGCCCCCCGCCCCGGATCAGCCAGACGAAGTAATCGAGCGGCATCGGTCCGTCGTGGGGATCTCCGCCGATGAAGTTCTCGGACCTCAGCCGCGCGTGGTGCGCGTACTTGATCGCGTAGACCTCATACACCTCACGCTGCGGTCCGCTCATGCGAGGGTAACCCTCGCGAACTTACGCTTGCCGACCTGGATCACGTAGGTCTCGCCTTTCACCAACTTCAGCGCACGGTCCGACACGCGTTCGCCGTTCACCTTCACGCCGCCCTGCTCGATCAGGCGATTGGCTTCCGTGGTGCTGGACACCAGGTCAGCCTGCTTCAGCAGTTGAGTGATGGGGAGACCCGTTTCCGGATACTGCAGCTTCACCTCAGGCATCTCCTGCGGCGCCTTGCCGAATTCCTGCTCTTCGCGGTCCGCGGCGTCTTTCGAATGGAAGCGCGTGACGATCTCTTTTGCCAACAGCACCTTGATCTCGCGCGGATTGCGTCCCGCATCGACTTCCTTCTTCCAGCCCCGAACAGTTTCCATCGGCTCAAAGGACAACAATTCGATGTAGCGCCACATCAGCTCGTCAGAGATGCGCATCAGCTTGCCGAAGATCTCCTTCGCCGGCTCGGCGATGCCGATGTAGTTGCCGAGCGACTTGGACATCTTCTCCACGCCGTCGGTGCCTTCGAGCAGCGGCATGGTCAGGATGCACTGCGGCTCCTGGCCGTAATCGCGCTGCAGCTCGCGCCCGACCAGGAGATTGAATTTCTGGTCGGTGCCGCCGAGCTCGACATCGGCCTTCATCGCCACCGAGTCGTAGCCCTGCATCAACGGGTAAAGCAGTTCGTGCACCGCGATCGGCTGGCCGGACTTGTAGCGCTTGGAGAAATCGTCGCGCTCCAGCAGCCGCGCCAGCGTGTAACGCGAAGCGAGCCGGATCATGCCCTCGGCACCCAGCTTGTCGGACCACTCCGAGTTGAACATGACCTGCGTTTTTTCAGGATCGAGGATCTTCGACATCTGCGCGCGGTAAGTTTGCGCGTTGTCCAGGATCTGCTCGCGAGAGAGCGGCGGGCGCGTGGTGTTCTTGCCGGTGGGGTCGCCGATCATGCCGGTGAAATCGCCGATCAGGAATTGCACCTGGTGGCCGAGGTCCTGGAAGTGGCGCAATTTGTTGATCACCACGGTGTGGCCCAGGTGCAGGTCCGGCGCGGTCGGATCGAGGCCGAGCTTGATCCTGAGCGCGCGCCCGGTCTTGAGTTTCCTGATCAACTCCTCCTCGACGATCAACTCGTCGCAGCCCCGCTTGATGCGCGCCAGCGCTTCGGTAACGTCCGTCATGCGTGCTACACTTCCCAGGTCTCTGAATAACAAGGGATTCTAGCCGATCCATGGGGGTGGACGTGCGGGGAGTGGGCGAGCGGCACGGCGGGAGGTTGGGACTATCGCTACGGCGCGCGGCGCTGCTGGCGGTGTTCGCGCTTTCGGGCGCGGTCGCCGCCATCGCCGCGATCGTGCCCTCCAGCGACGCCGGGCTGCTGCTCGCCAAGACGGCGGTGCTTGAGCCGATCGCGATCCGGCTGGAGGAAGCGCTGCTGCCGGCGCCCGCCACTTATGTGCGCGAAGAGCGCATGCACCGCGGCGATACTTTTCACAGCGTGCTCGGCCGCCTCGGCATCAATGACGCCGATATCCAGCAATTGCTGCGCCAGCGGACAATCCTGCAGTTGCTGCGCGTCGGTACCGTCGTCACCGCCGAGGTACGTGCTGGGAAAGACCATGCGGGGAGAGACCATGCGGGGAGAGACCACGACGGCGAGCTCGTCTGGCTGGGATTCCTCTCCGGGCGCGAGGTGGCCGTCAGGGTGGATCGCGTCGGCCGGGCCCTGGTCGCAAGCGAACAGCGCGCCCAGGTCGTCACGCGTACCGTATTGAAGTCGGCAGTCATCCGTTCCTCCCTGTTCGCGGCCGCCGACGCCGCCGGCATCCCGGATTCGATCGCGATCCAGCTTGCCGAAGTGTTCGGCAGCGACATCGATTTCCACCGTGAGCTGCGCCAGGGCGACCGTTTCTCCGTGCTCTACGAACTGCACTCGGTGGACGGCCGGCCGCTGCGCGCGGGCCGCGTCTTCGCGGCCGAGTTCACCAACCAGGGCCGCAAGTACCGCGCGCTGCGTTACGCTGACAACTTCTACGCCCCCGACGGCAAGAACATGCGCAAGGGCATGCTGCGCTCGCCGCTCGAACTCTCACGCGTCAGTTCGGGTTTCGGCATGCGCATGCACCCGCTGCACAAGGCCTGGCGCGCGCACCAGGGCGTGGACTATGCGGCGCCCGCCGGCACGCGGGTACGCGCGGTGGGCGACGGCATTGTCGAGTTCGCCGGGCGGCAGGGCGGCTACGGCAACCTGGTGATTGTCCGGCATGCGAGCCAGATATCGACCTACTATGCGCACCTCAAGGCCGTGGGACGCGGCATCCGGACCGGTGCGCGCGTCGCGCAGGGCGATACCGTCGGCCTGGTCGGCCAGACCGGCTGGGCAACCGGGCCTCACCTGCATTACGAGTTCCGCGTCGCGGGCACCGCGCGCAATCCGCTCTCGGTCCCCTTGCCCGCCGGAACGCCGGTCGCGCGTCACGACATGGATGCCTTCCGCGCCCAATCGCAGGAAATGACGGCGCAGCTCGATCTGCTCGCGAACGGCCAGGTCGCCGCGCTAGAGTGACGCGGCAGATCTTCGTCGGCCTGATGTCGGGTACCAGCCTCGACGGGGTCGACGCGGTGCTGGCGGATTTAGGCGGCGCCAGGCCCCGGCTGCTTGCCGATGCCCATTTGTCCTTTGATGCCGCGTTGCGAGACGAACTCCTTTCTCTGAACGTGGAAGGAGCGAACGAGATTGACCGCGCCGCCCTTGCCGGCAACGAACTGGCGAAACGCTATGCGCAGGCGGTCGCCGACGTTCTCGCACAATCGAAAACCCCGGCTGCCGAGGTCCGCGCCGTCGGCTGCCATGGCCAGACAGTGCGCCACCGGCCCGAGCGCGGCTACACCACGCAAATCGGCAACCCGGCGCTCCTGGCCGAACTCACCGGCATGTGCGTGGTGGCCGATTTTCGCAGCCGCGACGTCGCTGCCGGCGGACAAGGCGCGCCATTGGTGCCCGCTTTTCACGCCACCGTATTCGCGGACGCCGCCGAGGACCGCGTCGCGATCAATCTTGGCGGCATCGCCAACCTGAGCATCCTGCCTCGCGACGGCAGCGTGACCGGTTTCGACAGCGGACCAGGGAACTGCCTGCTGGATTTGTGGACCTCCAGGCACCTGGGAACGTCCCACGACGACCTGGGTAACTGGGCCGCCGGCGGAAAGCTGATTCCAGACCTGCTCGCGCGCATGCTGAACGAGCCCTATTTCGCGGCCCCGCCGCCAAAAAGCACCGGCCGGGACTTGTTCAATGAACCCTGGCTGCGGCGACAGCTGAAGGGCGGCGAGAACCCGCAGTCAGTGCAGGCGACGCTCCTCGAACTGACCGCGCGCAGCCTCGCGGAGGCGATTGCGCGGCACTGCGGCGGCGCGCGGCGCCTGATCGCCTGCGGCGGGGGCGTGAAGAACGATGCGCTGATGCGGCGGCTCGCCGCGCTGGCCGCGCCTGCGGTCTTGGAGACCAGCGACGCGCACGGGATCGATCCGCAATTGGTGGAAGCGGCCGCGTTCGCATGGCTGGCGAAGCGGGCTCTGGACGGAGAACCGGGAAACCTGCCTTCAGTAACCGGCGCGCGCGGCGCGCGCGTGCTCGGAGCTATCTATCCGGCTTAAGCTCGGAACAGGGGAACCCAGGTTCCCCCGTTACCCCCTCCTACTCGGAACAGGGGAACCCAGGTTCCCCCGTTACCCCCTCCTAGGCGGAGAACGAAGAGCCGCAGCCGCAGGTGGAGGTCGCGTTCGGATTCTTGATCACGAACTGCGCGCCTTCCAGGCCTTCGGTGTAGTCGATCTCGGCGCCCGAAAGGTACTGGTAGCTCATCGGGTCGATGAGCAGCTTGACGCCGGCCTTTTCCATGACGGAGTCGTCTTCGTTCTGCACTTCATCGAAGGTGAAGCCGTACTGGAAGCCGGAACAGCCGCCGCCGGTGACGAACACGCGCAGCTTCAGCCCCGGGTTGCCTTCTTCTTCGATCAGCGCCTTCACTTTGCTGGCGGCGCTGTCCGAGAAGATCAGCGGCGCCGGCATTTCGGTAACTTCAGCTTCAGTGACTGCATTCATGTTTTGCTCCAGTTGCCCTACTTCGCGATCTTCAGTTCCACTGCCTTGCTGACTTCGACGCTGTGGTGCACCAGCCGCCCCTCGATCACCGCGCCCTGCTGAATCTCGATGCTCTTGTAGTGTATGTCCCCTCTGACACGCGATCCGGCCTGAAGTTCGAGCGTCTCGCGCGCATCCACCGGTCCGTTGATGGTGCCGTTGACCACGATGTGGGCAGCCTGCACCTCGCCGTCGATGCGCGCCTGCTCCGACACCACCAGGGTGGCCGGCTGGTCCGGCAGACCCGCGACATTGCCGCGCACGGCGCCGTCCACGCGCAGGCCGCCGCTGAAAAAGACATTGCCCTCGATGCGCGTGGTGGCGCCGATCAGGCTGTCGATGCGGTTCTGCGGCTTGCTTTCTCTGCGAAACATGGCTTGCCCCCTTTTTCAGCCGAGCGTCACGCTGCGAGTCACTTTGGGCTCCGGCGATCCGGTCTCGTAGACGCGCAACTGCACGCTCACGACCTTGGCCTTGGGATCCACCCGGAAAACCCCGTCCAGCCGCTGGAAGTGCTTGAATCCCAAGCGGAACGCCGCGTTGTCCGATTGCCCTTGCCCCTGCCCTTGTCCCGGCAACGTGATCATAGCACTGCGGCCGCCCTCCGTCTGATTGACCACCAGTTCGAGCCGCCCCTGGAAGTCCTTGCCCCGCCGTGGTCCCGAAGCGAGCAGCAGCACGCGGTAGCGGAATTCCCCTGGCAGAACGTCGGGTTCTACCTTGAAGCGCAGCACGGAGAGGGGCGCCGCGTTCGCGCTGTCCGAGGACAGCATGCTCTCGAATATGGCGAGTTCCTCGCGCAACCGGGCATTGTCCTGCTCCAGGCCGCGCGCCTGCTGCGCCAGCTTCTGCTGCGCGGTGCGCTCAATCGACACCTTGCTGTCGGCGGCGTTGGCGATGGCGCGCAGGCGCTCGAGTTCCTCGCGCAGCTTGGCGAGCTCGCTGCGCGCCGAGGACATTTCCTGCTCGACTTCGCCGCGATCGAACCCCGCGAATCGGCGGCCAGCGTCGTACATCCATAGCGCCAGCGCCGCGGAGAACGCGAGCATCACCGCGATGCCGAGCCAGCGCAGGTACCAGGGCACGTGCGTGCGCACCGACACTCTCGGCGCGGCGATACCGAATCTCTGGCGCAGCTTGGCGAAGCGTTTGGCCATCGCCGCGGCGCTACGGAACCACCGCTACCTGGTCGAGGCCCATGGCCTCGGGCAAGCCGAACATCAGGTTCATGTTCTGCACCGCCTGGCCGGAAGCGCCCTTCACGAGGTTGTCGATCACGCAGAGCACCACCAGCGTGTCGCGCCGGCCGTCGTGCTGGCCAGGCTCGCTCTGCTCGGGCGGCCGGTGCACCGCGATGCGGCAGATGTTCGCCGCGCGCGTAGAACGGGTATCCGGATGGCTGCCGGCCGGCATGACATCCACGAACGGCTCGTTTGCGTAGCGCTTTTCGAACAGCGCCTGAAAATCCATTTCCTTCGTGATCCGCCCGTACAGCGTGGCGTGGATCCCCCGGATCATCGGCGTCAGGTGCGGAATGAACACGAGACCGACGTTGCATCCAGCCGCCTGTGCGAGCCCCTGGCGGATTTCCGGCCAGTGCCGATGTCCATCGACCTTGTAGGCGGAAAAATTATCCGACGCCTCGGCATACATCAGGTTCAGCTCGGTCTTGCGGCCCGCGCCCGACACGCCGGATTTCGCATCCGCGATCAGGTGGTCGGCATCCACCGCGCCGGCTTCGATCAGCGGCAGGAAACCCAACTGCACCGCCGTCGGATAGCAGCCGGGATTCGCCACCAGCCGCGCGCCGCGAATCTGCTCGCGATTGACTTCGCACAGGCCATACACCGCCTGCGCCACCAGTTCCGGCGCGGCGTGCTTGACCTTGTACCAGCGCTCCCATTCGGCGAGATCCTTGATGCGGAAGTCGGCCGAGATATCGACGACGCGCACGCCGGCATCAATTAGAGCGCGCGCCTCGCCCATGGCAACGCCGTTGGGCGTGGCGAAGAACACCACGTCGCATTTGGCGAGGGGCGCCTTGTCCGGATGCGAGAACGCGAGCGAGACGCGGCCGCGCAGGCTCGGAAACATCGCGCTTACCGCCTTGCCCGCTTCCTGGCGCGACGTGATGGCCGTGAGCTCAACCTGCGGATGCTGCGACAGCAGCCGCAGGAGTTCGATCCCCGTGTACCCGGTCCCTCCGACAATGCCTGCCTTGATCATGTGGTTTGCCTTCCTGAAACAAAAAGCCGCCCGAAGGCGGCTTCTGATCTTTCTGTGTCCCCGCCCTTCTGGCCGGGTCCCGATGTCAGCGTTTCGAGTATTGCTTGCGCCGCCGCGCCTTGTGCAAGCCGACCTTTTTTCGCTCCACTTCGCGCGCGTCGCGGGTCACGAGCCCCGCCGCGCTTAGCGTCGGCTTGACGGTGGCATCGAACTCGATGAGGGCGCGCGTCAGGCCATGGCGCACCGCGCCGGCCTGGCCGGTCTCGCCGCCGCCATGCACGTTCACCTTGATGTCGAAAGTGGCGAGGTTCTTGGTCAGCTCTAGCGGCTGGCGCACGATCATGCGCCCGGTTTCGCGCGCGAAGAACACGTCGACCGGCTTGCCGTTCACGACGAAGCCGCCCTTGCCGGGCTTTAGGAACACGCGGGCCACCGAACTCTTGCGCCGGCCCGTGCCGTAGTAGTAGTCGCCAACCATGTCAGATCTCCAGTGCCTTGGGCTGCTGCGCCGTGTGCGGATGCTTGTCGTCGGCGTAAATCTTGAGTTTTCTCAGCATCGCGTAGCCGAGCGGTCCCTTGGGCAGCATGCCCTTCACCGCATGCTGCAGGGCGCGATCCGGAAAGCGCGCGTGCAGCTTGGCGAAATTGGTTTCCTTGATCCCGCCGGGAAAATTGGTGTGCCGGTAGTAGGTCTTGCCCAGCGTCTTCTTGCCGGTGACGCGGATCTTGGCCGCGTTCAACACGACGATGAAATCGCCAGTGTCGACGTGGGGCGTGTATTCGGGCTTGTGCTTGCCGCGCAGGCGCACGGCGATCTGGGACGCGAGGCGTCCAAGCACCTTGTTCTGGGCATCCACCACAAACCAGCCGTGAACCACGTCCTCGGCCTTGGCGCTAAATGTCTTCATCGCTTGGTGTCTTAATCACTTGGCTGTCTGAGAAAAGGCGCGAATGGTATCAAAGAATCGACCCCCCTGTAAAGACATTAAAATCATGAATTTAAAGGAGAAGGTGGAATGGACTGCACAGTTCGCTGGGGAACCGGCATGACCTTCGTCGCGGAGACCGGGAGCGGCCACCTGGTGACCATGGACGGCGCCCCCGAAGGCGGCGGCAGGAACCTCGCGCCGCGGCCGATGGAGGTGGTGCTTGCCGGCGCTGGCGGCTGCACCGCTTACGACGTGGTGGTCATCCTCAAGAAGAACGGCCAGGCGATATCAGGCTGCGACGTTTCGATGCAGGCCGAGCGCGCCGCCACGGACCCTAAGGTCTTCACGAAAATCCATTACCACTTCACCGTGCGCGGCAGGAACCTAAAACCCAGTCTGGTCGAGCAGGCGGTGCGCCTGACGCACGAGAAGTACTGCTCCGCCACCGCGATGCTCGCGAAGACGGCGGACATCACGAAGGACTTCGAGATCGTCGAACAGTAGCTCTTACACCCGATAAGCGATGGTGGTCATGACCTTCGCCATCGCGCGCATGCCGAGCTTCACCGGCTCGGGCAATTCGGCGGCGCCCAGCGCTAGCGCGCTGTCGCGGTGCCTGGCTTCATCGTCGCGCATGGCCCGGATCACGGCTCGCGTCCGGCGGTCTTCGGCCGGCAGGCGTTCGAGGTGGCCCGAGAGGTGCTCTTCGACCTGGCGCTCGGTTTCCGCGAGGAACGCCAGGCTCCATCGGTCGCCGCACATGCCCGCCGCCGCGCCCAGGGCGAGCGCTCCTGCGTACCACAGCGGATTTAGCAGGCTCGCGCGCCCGCCCAGCTCTTCGATCCGCTCCGCGCTCCAGACCAGGTGATCCTGCTCCTCCAGCGCCGCATGCTCGAGCGCGCGCCGGTTGCCGGGTTCGCGCGCGGTCAGGGCCTGGCCCTGGTACAGGGCCTGCGCGCAGACCTCGCCCACGTGGTTGACCCGCATCAGCGCGGCCGTTTCCTTGCGCGCGCCGGCATCCAACGCCGCCTCGGGCAGGCCCAAGGCGGGGGATGGGCGCCCCGCGCTGTGCACGCCCGCCACCGTGCGCAAGGCGCGGTCGAAGTGCAGGATCAACGCATCCAATCCGGGCATGGCCTAGTTTATCGCGTCCTGCGGGCCGATCCGCCCGGGCCGTAGAATCGCCGCACCTTGAACCTGATTCTGGTGCATCAGCCGGCGAAACAGGACCGCGCGGATTTCGAGACGATCGCGCGCCAGATCGGCGAACGGGCCCCGGATATCCGCGCTTTTGTGGTCGACACGAAAGAGGCGGATTGGGCGGATCCGCGATTCGCGCCCGGAGCACCGACGCTGACTGTCTCGCCAATGCCGATCAAGCGATTTGCACCGCCGCCCGGGGCCGTCTGCCAGGGCTTCGAGTTTCCCAAGGACGAGCAGTACCGCAGGCTGGCGCGGCACGGCGTGCCGGTGCCGGACTGGACGGAGATAGCGCCGGACACCGCGCTCGATCCTGAGCAGTGGGGGCCGTACGTCGTCGTCAAGCCCGCGCTCGGGCGCAAAGGGGCGGAGATCCACATCAAGAAGGCAGGACGCGTGCGCTACAAACCGCCCGAGAGCTTTGCCGAGGACCATCCCGCGCGCAAGGCACCGCTCCTCGCGCAGCGCTTCATCTACACCGGCAAGTGGCCGTCGAACTACCGAGTGGTCACGCTTTTCGGCCGGGCGCTCCTGTGCTGGCATTGCGAAGCCGCGCACCGCTACGTCCCTCTCCACTCCCGCTGGGACTTCAAGGCGAAGGGCGGGATCACCGTGGTTTCCAACAAGACGGACTCGAGCTACCAGCTGGCGCACGACCCGGACGTGATCGCGCTGGCCGGGCAGGCGCATGCCGCATTCCCCGATCAGCCGCTGCTCGGCACGGATATCGTTCGCGACGCGGATACCGGCAAGCTGCATGTGATCGAGTGCAATCCCCGCGGCGACGCCTGGCTGATCTCCTCTGACATGGGTCGCATGATCGAGGCCGCGAACGGCCTCGATTTCCAGGCGCAGTTCGGCGCCCTGGACATCGCGACGGAGATGCTGATCCGCGAGACGCGTGCCCGGGCGCGTCAAATCAGCGCCGCCTAGATAACTTGCATATTGCATTGCATACGTGCAATATGCCATCCATGTTCGAACGCCTCGCAGCCCGCCGCCTGCGCCGGCTGGCACGCACCCAGCGCGCGCTGCTGATCCTCGGCCCACGCCAGGTCGGCAAGACCACACTGGCACGGCTGGCGTTTCCGCGCGCCAGCTACGTCGACCTTGAGGCGCCCGCGAACCAGGACTGGTTCGCCGCCGATGCGCGGCAC
>JANNXB010000460.1:0-11079 GCA_031409355.1 Betaproteobacteria bacterium
CGCTTGGTCACGATCCTCTGCCCATCCACGTTCTCCGACATGTCGAGCAGCAGCCGCGCGACGCGGCCGTAGACGTCCAGCATCGCCAGGCTGCCGATCTTGCGGTCCGCCTCGCGCAGGCGCCGCACCAGCACGCGCAGCACCGTCATCGCCACCTCGTAATTCTCGAGCAGGCATTTCTTGAAGGCGTGCTTGGTGACCGAGAGCAGCACGCAGGGCTCGATCGCGATCACGGTGGCCGAGCGCGGGCGGTCGTCGATCAGCCCCATCTCACCGAAAAATTCGCCGGGACCGAGGATGCCGAGAATCACTTCCTTGCCATCGGACTCGCCCATCATCACCTTGAGCCGTCCGGAAACCACGATATAGAGGGAATCGACCGGGTCGCCCTCGCGCATGATCACCGAGCCGCGCGGCGCGTTGCGCCGCGAGACCAGCGTCACGAGCGTGCGCAGCTGGTCTTCGGCGAAGCTGGCAAACATCGGCACCGATTTCAGTGCCGCCGTCGAAACCGTGGTTGTCGCGGCAGACATCCTGCCTCTTATTTCCCGCAGAATTTGCGCTGATCTATGGTAGCAGACCGTGAAGTATTCGATCTCGCGGGCGTCGCAAGACCCCCTAAAATTACGGCCGTGGAGGAACTCAAGACACTAGGCCGCTACAAGATCCAGGGAGTCCTCGGCAAGGGGGCCATGGGCCTCGTGTACGACGGCATCGACCCCAACCTGGACCGCCGGGTCGCGATCAAGACCATCCTCACCCGCAAGCTCGATCCCGAGGCCGCGCGCATGATCGCGGTGCGCTTCGAGCGCGAGGTGCGCGCCGTGGCGCGGCTGAATCACCGCAACATCATCCAGGTTTACGATTTCGGCACCGAGGGCGAGCTCGCCTACATCGTCATGGAGTTCATCCAGGGCAAGGAACTGCTGGACCTCTTCAACGCCGAAGAGCGCTTCGATCTCGGCAAGGCGTTCAAGATCATGATCGAACTGCTCGACGCGCTCGACTTCGCGCACGAGGCGGGCATCGTGCATCGCGACGTGAAGCCAGCCAACGTGATGATCGACGCGAACGGCCATGCCAAGCTCGCCGACTTCGGCGTCGCGCGGGTTGACGACCCCGAGGGCCCGCAGGGCGAGGCGACGCGGGTTGGCGCGCAGGTGGGTACCCCGTCCTACATGTCGCCCGAGCAGGTGCAGGGCATGAAGGTGGACCAGCGCTCCGATATCTTTTCTGCCGGCATCATCTTCTACCAGTTCCTTACCGGTAAAAAGCCGTTTGAGGGAACGCAATTCGCGCTGCAGCAGAAGATCGTCATGGAAGATCCGGTCTGGCCGTCCAGGATCGTGCAGGTACCGCCGGATTTCGACCGCGTCGTCGCGCGCGCCCTGGCCAAGGACGTCGAGCAGCGGTACCAGCGCGCGCGGGATTTCGCCGCCGCGCTGAAGCGCATCCTCGCCGGCAAGCCGCCGGAGGACCCGGACGAAGTCCTCGCCAAGCCGTTGCCGCCGATGCCGGCGCCCGCGTCGGCCGATCACACGGTGCAGGGCGGCGAAGCGGAGACGGAATTCTGGAACGACGTCAAGGACAGCGACGACGCCGAGGACCTGAAGCTCTACGTCGAGCAGTTTCCGCGCGGGAAATTCGTCGCGCAGGCGAAAAGCAGGATCGAAGAGCTGGGCGGCTAGCGCGGTCCCGCGCGATTCAATTCAAGGAAGGACGCGGTCGCAGGACTGCTTCGCGGAAACCGTCCAGGTGCTGGTGCCGGGGCTGTCGGCGGTCATCTTCCACGCGTTGCCGCCGGCCGCCTGGTTGATCTCCAGCGCGTAAAGGATGTTCCTGCAGCAAGGGCAGGTGATCGCTCTTATTGTCGGTTCCACGGTCGATTCCTTACTGCCTTGATTGTAAAGTATCAGGCCATGAAAATATCGATACTCGACGACTACCACGACACCCTGCACACGCTCGCCTGCTTCGAGAAGCTCGCGGGCCATGAGGTCAGGATCTGGAACGATCACCTCCAGGACACCGATGCGCTGGCCGATCGGCTGAAGGACACCGAGGCGCTGGTGCTCATACGCGAGCGAACGAAAATCGCTGCGCCGCTGCTTGAGCGCCTGCCAAAACTGCGCCTCATCAGCCAGCGCAGCGTCTATCCGCACATAGACATCGACGCCTGTACGCGACTGGGCATTATCGTTTCGTCCAACATGCACGCCGATACGCCGTCGTACGCCACGGCCGAGCTGACCTGGGGGCTGGTGTTGGCGGCGATGCGCCAGATTCCGCAGCAGATGGCGTCGCTGCGCGCGGGCAACTGGCAGATCGGCGTGGGCCGCACGCTGCGCGGCAAGACAATGGGCATCTACGGCTACGGCAGGATCGGCAGGGTGGTGGCGGACTACGCCCGCGCTTTCGGCATGCCGGTGCTGGTCTGGGCACGCGAGGCGACACTGGCGAAGGCGAGGGCGGAAGGCTACGCGCCTGCGGCATCGAGGGCGGCGTTTTTCTCGCAATGCGACGTCATTTCGCTGCACATGCGGCTGTTGGACGCCACGCGCGGCATCGTGAAAGCCGGCGATCTCGCGCTGATGAAGCCCACCGCGCTACTGGTGAATACGAGCCGCTCGGGGTTGATCGAGAAGGGAGCGCTGGAGGCCGCGCTGGCAGCGGGCCGCCCGGGGATGGCGGCGGTGGATGTGTTCGACGAAGAGCCGCTGCGCGACACCAGCCACCCGCTGCTGAAAATGGAGAATGTCGTCGCCACGCCGCACATCGGCTACGTCTCGCGCGACGAATACGAGATCCAGTTCGGCGACATCTTCGGCCAGATCGCCGCCTACGCGGCAGGCACTCCGTCCAACGTGGTGAATCCGGGGGCGCTGAAAGTCACCCGGGCTCCGTAGGCTACGAACTGCAGGAAAGCGCGGAGCAGCCGGCCTTGTGGCGTGCCCACTCGGGGCGCCGCGCGGCGAGGTCCTGGTGCGCGGGTTGCTCGTCGTAGGGGCGCTTAAGCACCGTCATCAGGCGTTCCAGCACCGAAGCATCGCCTTGCTCCAGGGCGTCGATCGCCTGCTGTGCGAGGTAGTTGCGGAACACGTATTTCGGGTTGGCGGAACGCATCCGTTCGATGCGTCCGATTTCATTCATTATTCTGTTTTCATATTTTTTCAACCAGGAACCAAGACTTTCCATGGGCAAGTCCCCGTAGTACGCAGGGCGCAGCGATTCGAGTGTCGGCACAGCGAGGTTGCGGAAGAAAATCGTGAAGTCGGTTTCCCGCTCCACTAGCACCTGGAACAATTCGCTCACCAGCGCATCGTCGCCCGGCTGGTTGAGAGCGGCCACGCCGAGTTTCTTCGCCAGTTCGCGCTGCCAGGCAGCGCTGAAGGTGTCCGCGTAGAGCGCCAGCCCATCCTCAAGCACTGCCTTGTCCGGTATCAGCGGCAGCAGCGCCTCGGCCAGGCGCGTGAGGTTCCACTGCGCGATGTGCGGCTGGTTGCCATAGCTATAACGCCTGCCTTCCGCGTCCGTCGTATTCGGTGTCCACTCGAGCTCGTACCCTTCCAGCCAGCCATAGGGGCCGTAGTCAATGGTGAGGCCGAGGATCGACAGGTTGTCGGTGTTCATCACGCCGTGCACGAATCCCAGCCGCATCCAATCTGCCATCAGCTCGCCCGTGCGCCGGCAGACCTCGTGGAATACGTCCTGAACGTTCTTCTGTTCCGGGAAAAAGTTCTTTAAAACATGATCCATCAACTGCCGAAGCACCTCGTGTTCCCCTTGTGAAGCGAGGATCTGGAAGTTGCCGAAGCGCACGAAGGAAGGCGCGACCCGGCACACGATGGCGCCCGGCTCTGGGCGCGCGTTGCCGTCGTAGAACATGTCGCGCACCACCGGGTCGCCGGTGCCCACCAGGCTAAGCGCGCGCGTGGTCGGCACGCCGAGGTGATGCATGGCTTCGCTGCACATGAACTCGCGCAGCGAGGAGCGCAGCACCGCGCGGCCATCGGCGGTGCGTGAATAAGGCGTGCGGCCCGCGCCCTTCAGCTGCAGTTCCTGGCGGGTGCCGCCGGGCGCGATGATTTCGCCCAGCGTGATGGCGCGCCCGTCGCCCAGCTGCCCCGCCCAGTGGCCGAACTGGTGGCCGCCGTAGCGCGCGGCATAGGGCTGCATGCCGGGCAGGACGCGATTGCCGCCGAGCACTTCGGCCGCCAGTCCGTCCGGCGTTGCCGGGCGCGCCAGGCCGAGCAATTCTCCCGTTTCGTCGGACCAGGCCAACAGGCGCGGCGCGGAAACCGGGGTCGGGTCGACGCGCGTATAGCAGGCGTCCCGCACCTGGCGCGGCCGGTTGTCCAGCACCGGGTCGGCCGGGAGGTTCGCAACGAAGGTGTTTTCGAAGCGAAGCGTGCTGAAGCTGTCTGTTATCTTCAAATCCATGGGGCAAGAGAACGGTATCACGCGAGGCTGGCGCGCGCGCGTTGGCACGACCATGCGCGATCCGATGTTTGTCGCAGTGTGTGCGCTCGGCATCACCCAGATCACGGCCTGGGGCACCAGCTACTACTGCCTGGGCGTGCTCGCCGGTCCGATCGCGCTCGATACCGGCTGGAGCCGCAGCCTCATCTATTTCGGCTTCACGGTGGCGCTGCTGGCGATGGGAGTGGTGTCGGCATGGGTGGGCCGCGCTATCGACCGTTACGGCGCGCGCGCGGTGATGAGCATCGGCACGGTGCTGGTATCGGCGGGACTGCTGGCGCTTTCGGCGGTGCGCAGCGAGGCGGCCTACCTCGCGGTATGGGTATTCATCGGCCTGGGCATGCGCCTGTGCCTCTACGACGCCGCCTTCGCCGCGCTCGTGCAGGTGGCGCCCACGCGCGGCAGGCGCGCCATCTCCTACCTGACCCTGTTCGGCGCGTTCGCTTCGTCCATCTTCTGGGTGCTCGGGCATTTCCTGAATGAAGCCGTCGGCTGGCGCCAGACGCTGATGCTGTTCGCCGTCATCAACCTCGCCATCTGCCTGCCGCTGAACTGGTTCGGCCTGGCGCGGCACGAGAAGGCAAGGGATGCTGACGCCGCGGCGGGCGCCGAAGCCGCGTCGCGCGACGGCGCGCCGCTCGCCGGGCGCGTGCGCTCGATCGCCATCGGGCTGTTCGCGCTGGTGATGTCGCTGAACGGCTTCGTTTTCGGCGTCGTCACGGTGCAACTGGTGCCGCTGCTGGAGGCTGCGGGATTGGCGACCGCTGCGGCGGTGTGGGTGGCCTCGATGAAGGGTTTCGCGCAGTTCGGCGGCCGGTTGGTGGAAATCTTCTTCGGCAGCCGCCTGCGCGCCATCACGGTCGCGCGCATCGCCATCGGCGTGCTGCCGGCGTCGTTCCTGCTATTGCTGCTCGCGGGCGGAGCCTTCCCGCTGATCGTCCTGTTTACCCTGATGATGGGCGCCTCGCAGGGCGTGATCACCATCGTGCGCGGCGCGGTGCCCCTTGCCCTGTTCGGCACCGCCGGCTACGGCGCCGTGCTGGGATTGATCGCGACGCCGATCCTGATCGTCAACGCGGCTTCGCCGACCTTGTTCGCGCTGATCCTCGATCGCTGGGGTTGGCAGGTCGGGCAGGTGGTGCTGGTCGCAGCGGCGGCGACCTCGTGGCTGGCGATGGAACTGATGTCGCGCTGGTACGAGAGGAACAGAGGCCCTTAAGTATTGACCACGTAACGGATGAACCCGCTGTGCGGCGTGTATTTGTCGTACAGACCACGCGCGCGATAGTTGGTTTCCCTCGTGTTCCAGTAAAGGCGCGACCATTTCCGGCGCTTCGCTTCGCGCAGCAGCCAGTCGATCAGCGCTTCGCCCACGCCCACGGCGCGCTTTTTCGGGTCGACGAACAGGTCTTCCAGGTAGCAGACGGGCGTGAGCGTCCAGGTATTTTCATGGATGACGTAGTTCGCCATGCCGATGACTCCGTCGCGCGGCCGCTCGGCGACGATGGCGTGGACGGGGGAGGCGGGGTCCATGATGCGCGCCCAGGTGTGGCGCGTGACGGGGCCGGAAGGGTCGCGTTCGTAGAAGCGGCAGTAGCCGTCCCACAACTTGCCCCAGCGTATCCGGTCGCGCGCCTCGATCCTGCGAATGGCGACTGCCAAGGCTATTTTCCCGTCCAGCGCGGCGGGCGCTTGTCGACGAAGGCGCGCACGCCTTCCTTGAAATCGGCGCTGCCGTAGGTTTTCATGATCAGGTCTTCATCGTCCGGCAGCGTGCGGGCTTCCTGCAGGCGGCGCACCGATTCCTTCGTGACCCAGAGCGTGATCGGTGCGTGCGAGGCGATTTTCTCGGCCTGTTCCTTCACGCGCGCCTCGATCTTGTCGGCCGCGACGATCTCGTGCACGAAGCCCGCGGCGAGCGCCTCTTCGGCGCTGAGCATGCGGGCGGTGAAGATCATTTCCTTCAGGCGCGAAGGGCCGAACAGGTCCATGAACATCGCGTAGGCCTTCATCGACAGGCAGTTGCCCAGGGTCTTGGCGATCGGCGCGCCGAACTTCGCGTCGGGCGTGGCGATGCGCACGTCGGCCCCGGCGGCGATGGCCAGTCCGCCCCCCACCGCGTAGCCCTGGATCTGCGCGATCACCGGCTTTTTCACGCGGGCGATGCGGCCGGAGCGCTGGTTGCCGTCGCGCTCGTACTTCAGGCCGTCCTCGCCGCCCTGGAACTTGGTGAACTGGCTGATGTCGGTGCCCGCGACGAAAGCCTTGCCCCCGGCGCCCTTTAGCACCAGGACGCGGATCGAATCGTCGGCATCCACCTCCTCGCAGGTGTCGTAGAGGCGCTTGTACATCTCCCAGGTCATGGCGTTGCGCGCTTCCGGGCGGTTGAAAGTGAGGGTGACGATAGGGCCGTCGCGGGAGACGAGCACCTGGTCGGTGGACGTAGTAGTAGCTGCAGCGGTGGTTTCCACGGGAAGAAATACTCCTTGAAGAGTCCTTGAAGGTGATCGTATCATCCGCTCAACGAGGAGGTACTTCCACCATGAGCGCATTGCGTCTTCTTTCAGCATCGGTAACTTCAGTCGCGCTGTTGCTGGCTTCCGCCGGCACTGCGTTTTCCCAGGCGAAATACCCCACGAAGACCGTCGAGGTCGTCGTTCCCTACGCCCCGGGCGGCGGCACCGACAACCTGATGCGCATGATCACCGGCATCATGGACGAGAACAAATGGTCGCCCGTGCCATTGACCGTGAACAACCGCGCCGGCGGCAGCGGCGCCGTCGGCTTCAACTACCTGATCACCAAGAAGGGCGACCCTTACGTCGTGGCCGGCGCCACGCCGATGATCGTCTCGGGCAAGATCGAAGGGCGCCTGCCGGGCAACCACCGCGACGCGATGACCATCCTCATGATCGTCGCCATCGATGAGCTGATGCTTTCGGTGCGCAATGAGTCGCCGTTCAAGACGATCGACGATTTTGTCAAGGCTGCGCGCGCCAAGCCGGGCGTGCTTACCGTCGGCGGAACCGCCACCTACAGCGAAGACCACATCTTCACCTACCTGTTCGAGCAGGCGGCCAAGATCAAGGTGAAGTACGTGCCCTTCAATTCGGGCGGCGAGGTGACGGCGGCGCTGATGGGCGGCCACATCGATGCAGGCGTCATGAACCCGAACGAGATCGTGGCCCAGATCGAGGCCAAGAAGGCGACCAACCTGGCGGTCGCGGCGAAGAAGCGCATGACCGATGCCGCGGACGTCCCGACCTTCTCCGAGAAGGGCTACGAGTTCTACTGGGAGCAGATGCGCGGCGTCGTCGGGCCGGCCAACATGGCGCCCGAAGCGGTGGCCTGGTGGCAGGACGCGCTGCGCAAGGTGACTGCGAACAAGAAGTGGCAGGAAACGTACATCAAGCGCAATCTCCTCACGCCCACCGCGTGGGTGGGCGAGGAGGCCAACAAGTATCTGGACGGCCTGATCGCCAAGTACGAGAGCGCGCTCGGCGCGCTCGGCGCCTTGAAGAAGTAAAGAGCCGAAGCAGAGAGCAAAGCGCGCCGTGCGCAACGCGGACCGGATCGCCGGCGCGGCGCTGCTAGCGTTCGCGGTCGCATTTTCCGCGGGCGCGCTCAAGTTTTACGGCTACTCGACCCCTGACGGCCCGGGGTCGGGATTCTTTCCGTTCTGGCTGGGCCTGATCATGGCGGTGCTTGCCGCGATGATGCTCGTGGGCGCGCTGCGCGCGCCCGATCCGGGCGCCGCGTGGCTGCCGCGGGGCGACGGGCTCCGGCGGCTTGGCGTGGTGCTGGGCATCACGTTTGCCTTCGTGGCGCTGCTCAAGGTGGTCGGCATGATCCTCGGCACGGCGCTGTTCCTCGTCGTCCTGATGCGGGTTCTCGACCGGACGGCGTGGCCGCTCACCCTGTCGGTGGCGGTGGCGACCGCCGGGATCAATTACCTGGTGTTCACCTACTGGCTGAAGGTGCCGTTCCCCGTCAGCGTGTTCGGCTTCTGAGGAGCGCCGCTGGACTTTCTCGCTAACCTCTCGATGGGATTCTCCGTCGCGCTGACGCCCTTCAACCTGCTGATGGCGGCGGCCGGCGTGACCGTGGGAATTCTGATCGGCGCGCTGCCCGGCATCGGCCCGCCCTCCGGCGTCGCCCTGCTGATGCCGCTTACCTTCGGCATGGAACCCACGTCGGGGATCATCATGCTGGCGGCGCTCTACGCCGGCACGATGTACGGCGGCACCATCACCTCGGTGCTGATCAATACGCCGGGCGAATCCGCCTCGGTCGTGACCTGCATCGACGGCTACCAGATGGCGCTGCAGGGACGCGCGGGGCCGGCGCTGGGCATCGCCGCCATCGGTTCGTTCATCGCCGGCACGGTCGGCGTGGTGCTGCTGATGCTGGTCTCGCCGTTGCTGGCGAAGTGGTCTCTTTCCTTCGGTCCGCCGGAGACCTTCGCCCTGATGCTGCTGGGTCTCACCACCGTCACCCTGCTCACCGGGGAGAGCGCGCTCAAGGGCTACATCAGCATGATGCTCGGGCTCATGCTGGCGATGGTCGGCTTCGACATCATCTCCGGGCAGCCGCGCTACGCCTTCGGCATTCCGGAAATGATGGACGGAATGGACTTCCTGCCGGCAGCGATCGGGCTGTTCGGCCTGGGCGAAGTGCTGGCCGGCGCGGAGGCTGCCGCGGCGGGCAGCGCAATCCTGAAAGGGCGCTATGGCCTGCGCGACGTGCTGCCGAGTGCGAAAGACTGGGTTCGCAGCCGCTGGTCCATCGTGCGCGGCACGGTACTCGGGTTCTCGGTCGGCCTGCTGCCGGGCGCCGGCCCGACCGTGGCTTCATTCCTTTCCTACACCGTGGAAAAGAAGGCCTCGAAGCATCCCGAGGAATTCGGCAAGGGCGCGATCGAAGGCGTGGCCGGGCCCGAGTCGGCCAACAACGCCGCCGCGATAGGAGCCATGGTGCCGATGCTCACGCTGGGCATTCCGGGCTCGGCGACCACCGCCATCATGCTGGGCGGCCTGATGATGTGGGGCCTGCGGCCCGGACCGATGCTGTTCGAGAAGAACCCCGAGTTCGTCTGGGGCCTGATTGCCTCGCAGTACATCGCCAACGTCATGCTGCTGATCCTCAGCACCGCGTTCATCCCGCTGTTCGTGCGCGCGCTGCGGATCCCGTACACCATCCTCATGCCGCTGATCATCGTGTTCTGCATCACCGGGGCCTATTCGCTGAAGAACAGCGTCTGGGACGTTGGCCAGATGCTGGCGTTCGGCGTGCTCGGCTACGCGATGAAGAAACTTGATTATTCGCCCGCCGCGCTGGTGCTCGCGCTGGTGCTCGGGCCGCTGGCGGAGCGCGCGCTGCGCCAGTCGCTGATCATCTCCGACGCAGGATTGGGAATCTTTTTCATGCGGCCGATCTCCGCCGTGCTCATGGCGGCGGCCCTTCTCGCGGTGGCGGTCCCGATGGTGCGCGCCCTGACGGCGGCCTCAAGGCGCCGCGCGGCCGCGCCACCAACGCCCGGGCAATAGCGGATAATTCCCGCGTGGACGCAAACGTAGAGGGCGGGGAGCCGGCCAAGGCAAGCGCCGCGGTCGCGGAGATCACGATCCGCGAGGACTGGCAGCGCATCGGCAAGTTCGCGCTCATGGAACGCCTCGGCAAGGGCGCCTCGGGCACCGTCTACAAGGCGCTAGACACCTTCAGCGGCACGGAAGTGGCGCTAAAGGTGCTTGACTCGGACCTGTTCGGGCGCGACGGCATGAGCGAAGTGGTGCGCCAGCAGTTCATGAACGAGGCCTCGCTCGCCGGGCGGCTGTCGCATCCGCACATCGCGTGCATCCTGGAGGCCTCGATCGACGAAACCTCCGGTTATATCGCCGTCGAGTACGTGTCGGGCGGGGACCTGTCGCGCGCCGTGCAGCCCGACGGGCTGCTGCGCCAGGACGAAGTGTTCGAGATCGCCTTCAAGTGCTGCGGCGCCCTGGACTACGCCTACCGCCAGGGCATCATCCACCGCGACATCAAGCCGGCCAACCTGATGCGGGCCGAGGGCACCTCGATCAAGATCGTCGACTTCGGCGCCGCGCTGCTAAGCAGCTCGCTGCATACGCAGCTGCAGGACGTCGGCACGCCGAGCTACATGTCGCCGGAGCAGGTGCGCGGCGGCCAGACGCTAAGCTTCCAGAGCGACATGTTCGCGCTCGGCGTGGTGCTCTACGGCCTCTTTACCGGCACGCGGCCCTTCAACGGCAAGGCGGTGCAGGAGCTGCTGATGAACATCGTCGAGCAGGAGCCGCCAAAGCCGAGCGACCTGCGTCCTGAACTCGGCCGCGAGGTCGACCGCATCGTCATGCGCATGCTGCGCAAGAAGCCGGAGGATCGCTACCCGGACTGGGCCGAGCTCGCCATCGACCTGGCGGAGATCGGGCGCTTCAGCGTCTACGTGAAGGAAATCTCGGACCGCGAGAAATTCATCGCCCTGCGCGCCTTCGGTCCGATGGAGAAACTCAACGACGCCGAGATCTGGGAGCTGGTGCATGCCAGCACCTGGGTGCGAGTGCCGGCGCAGACCACCATCATGAA
>JANNXB010000461.1:0-3075 GCA_031409355.1 Betaproteobacteria bacterium
TCGATCGCGCGCCGGCAAAGGAGCAGCCGGTTTTCCCATTCCGGCAGGCAGCCCAGCACCATCTTCGGATTCTGGTAGTGGATGCTGCCGCAGGCGTCGCACAGGTAGCGCGGCAGCGAATCGCCGGGCGGAACCCGCTGCGCGATGGGAGCTGCGCAATTTGGGCAGAACTTCATCTAAGCTCCCGTATCTTTAGGGAAATTCGGATTCGATGGTAAACTCCGCCGCGACCATGCAAACCAAACTCGGCGAGTGGATGTGGCGTTTCCTGGCGATCGTGATGATGTTCTCGGTCGGCTGGACGGTATGGATCATTTACCAGCTTAACCCGCCGCCGCTGATCATGAACGCGGCGTTCGAGGCCGCGGCCAAGGCGAAGAGGAAAGCGCCCGCCGAAAAGCAGAGCGCGCAGGGCGTGATCTCATCGGCCGGGGCAGAGGCGCCCGGCATGGCAGCGTCCGCGCCGGCCGAAGCGCCGAAAGTGCCGAAGGAACCGCCGATCAATCCCGACAAGCTGAAACTCACCGAAACCCTCGCGATCCCTGCCCCGCCTGTGACGAAATGAACTGCTAGAAATGAACCGCTACGCGGAGTTGTACGGCAGCTGGCGCTGGGAAGTGCCTGCCCGCTACAACATCGCGCAAGCCTGCTGCGGCCGCTGGGCCGCCGACCGCTCCCGCTTCGCGCTCTACTGGGAAGACGAATCGGGCGAGACCGCGAAGTACACCTTCTGGGACATCCAGCGCGAGGCCAACCGGCTGTCGAACGCGCTGGCGGCGCTCGGCGTCAGGCGCGGCGACCGCGTCGCGCTCGTCCTGCCGCAGCGGCCGGAAATGGCCATCGCCTACATGGCGATCTTCCAGATGGGCGCCGTCGCGTTGCCGCTGTCGCACCTGTTCGGTCCGGATGCCCTCGAATACCGCATGGCCTTCGCCGGCGCGAGCGTCGTTTTCGTCGAACCGACCACGATCGCGAACCTCTGGGCCGTGAAGGACAAGCTTCCCGACCTGAAGCATGTCATCGGCGTGGGCGGCGCGAAAGAATCAGGGGTTCATGGTTACGAGGATCTTGTCGTTCGTTCTTCCTCGAATTTTTCCCCTGTAAAAACCCAAGCCAACGACCCTGCTCTGATCATCTACACCAGCGGCACGACGGGGCAGCCCAAGGGCGCGCTGCAGGGGCACCGGCTGCTGATCGGCAACCTTCCAGGGTTTCTCTACTCTCACGATTTCTTTCCGCAGCCGGGCGACATGTTCTGGTCGCCGGCGGACTGGGCCTGGGCTGGCGGGTTGTTCGACGCGCTGCTGCCGAGCTGGAATTTCGGCATCCCGATCCTCGGCTACCGCGGCCGCTTCGACGCGGAGAAGGCGTACTACCTGCTGGAGAAATACGGCATCCGCAATTCCTTCCTGTTCCCGACCGCGCTGAAGCTGATGATGAAGGCGGTTCCGGAACCGAAGAAACGATACAACCTCAACCTGCGCTCCGTCATGAGCGCGGGCGAATCGGTCGGCGTCACGGTCATCGATTGGGCGCGCGAGCAGCTGGGCGTCACCATCAACGAGATGTTCGGCCAGACCGAGATCAACTACGTGGTCGGCAACTGCCAGGCCGCCTGGCCGGTGAAGCCCGGCTCGATCGGCCGGCCGTATCCGGGGCACGAGGTCGCGGTGATCAATGAGAAGGGCGAGGAAGTTCCGCGCGGGGAACTGGGCGAAATCGCGGTGAAGAAGAACGACGACCCCGTGTTCTTCCTGGAGTACTGGAAGAATCCGGTCGCCACGCGCGAGAAGTACATCGGCGACTGGGGCTGCACCGGGGACCAGGGACGCATGGATGAGGACGGCTACCTCTGGTACCAGGGGCGCTCGGACGATGTCATCAAGGCCTCCGGCTACCGCATCGGCCCCGCCGAGATCGAATCCTGCCTGGTGAAGCATCCGGCGGTGGCGAACGCGGCGGTGATCGGCAAGCCGGACGAGGCGCGCGGCCAGATCGTCAAGGCGTACATCGTGTTGCAGCCCGGGCAGACCGGCTCACAGGCGCTGATCGACGAGATCCAGAACCACGTGCGCGGCCGCCTCGCGCCCTACGAGTATCCGCGCGAGATCGAGTTCATCGACGCGCTGCCGATGACCACCACCGGCAAGGTGCAGCGCAAGGAACTGCGAAAGAGGGAAGAAATCAAGCGAGAGGAAGCGAAGCTCGCGGCGAGAACGTGACGCGCGTATTGCTTCTAGGAGGGGGCCACGCGCATGCGCTGGTCCTTCTGCAGTTCCGGAATTTCATCTCGAAGAACCTGCAGGTCACGCTGCTCAACCCGAGCCCGATCCATACCTATTCGGGCATGGTTCCCGGCGTCATCGCCGGGCACTACGCGGCGGCGGAGGCGCAGGTCGACCTCGCGCGGCTGGCGGCGCGCGCGGGAGTGGAACTGGTGGCCGGCGTCGTGCGCTCGCTCGACACGCAGGCAAAGCAGGCCAAGCTAGCCAGCGGAGAAGCCCTGCGCTACGACGTTGTCTCGATAAACCTTGGCTCCATCCCGCAAGGCGCGGGCGAGTCCGCGATCGCGGTAAAGCCGTTCGACAAATTCATCCCGCGCTGGCAGGCGTTGCTCGAGGAAGGCGCCAGGGCACCGCGCATCGCCATCATCGGCGCGGGGGCCGCTGGCGTGGAACTGGCGATGGCGATGAAGTTCGCGCTGGCGGGACGGGGAGAGGTTGTGCTGTTCTCCGACCGCAACATGTTCCCGGATGCCGTGGCGCAACGGATCCGCACTGCACTCGCAAGGCTTGCCATCGAATTGAGAACGGATGCGCCGGACCATTCCGCGTTCGACGCGATGTTCCAGGCAACAGGCGCTTGCGCCCCACCCGTGCTGCGTGAATCCGGCCTGAAGGTGGATGCCCGGGGCTTCGTGCTGGTCGATCCCTGCCTGCGCAGCCTCTCGCATGCGGATGTGTTCGCCGCGGGCGATTCGGCGTCGCTGCAAAGCGCGAACGTGCCGAAATCCGGCGTCTACGCGGTGCGGCAGGGCGCGGTGCTGGCGGAAAACCTGAAACGCGCCGTGCGCGG
>JANNXB010000462.1:0-3384 GCA_031409355.1 Betaproteobacteria bacterium
GTGCGCGTGATCGGTTCGATCACGCCGAAACCCTCGATCTCGAGCGGTTTGTCGCTGAAGTTGGCGAGCGGACGGATGCGCTTGCCGCGGATCATCTCGGCCTGCTCCACCGCGAGCTGCGTGGTGACCTGGGTCTCGCCCGCGACGGTCGCCACCACGGCGGGATTGCCGCCGTCATAGGTCACATGGCGGTACTTGACGCCGGCCGCGCGCGCGATCGCTTCCATGGCGTTATGCCCGCCGGAGGTCACGCCCGCGGTCGCGACCGTGATTTCGCCCGGCTTGGCCTTCATCGCGTCCAGCAGTTCTTTGAGGTTCTTGTACGGCGTATTGGCGTTTACGCCCACCACCGGCACGTTGGCGACGCTCAGGAACAGGTGCCAGTCCGCGAGGTTGGTCTCCAGCATGCCGAGCGCGCGGTAGACGCCGAGATCCTGCGCGGCGCCCGCGGCCCAGGTATAGCCGTCCTTGGGCGCCTCCAGCGCGCTCTTGGTGCCGATCGAGCCCGAGGCGCCCGGCTGGTTGACGATCACCACCTTCTGGCCGAGGTGCTTCTCGAGCTCGGCGGCGGTCAGGCGCGTCACCTGGTCGGTGGAGCCGCCCGCGGCCCACGGCACGATGATGCTGATCGGCCTTGAGGGTTTCCATTGCGCTTGCGCGCCAAACTGCGCGCCCAGCGCCACCAGCGCGCCGCTCGCGAGTACTGCTGCCTTCAGGATTGCTGTTCTCATGACATTCCTCCTTTTGCGGGATTTACTTTCGTAGATAGCCGAGCACCAACTCGGTCATGTGCTTCAGGCGCCGCGCCTTGTGCCGGGGGGCGAGCAAGGGACGGCGGAATATGGTCGACAGGGTAAAACGATTGCTTAGGTAGAAGTAGCCCAGTCCTGCGATGGAGATGTAGAGCTGAACGGGATCGACTCCCCGCCTGAAGCTGCCGTCGCGCACGCCGCGCTCGAGGATGCCGCCAAGCGTGGCGACAAAGGACGAGTGCATCGCCGGAACATTGCGCGAGCGCTTCAAATGGCGCGCCTTGTGCAGGTTCTCGCTGTTCAAGAGCGTGAGGAACTCCGGATGCGCCAGGTAGTAGTCCCAGGTGAACTCGACCAGCCGCCGGATGCCTTGCTCCGGGGGCAGGTCGCGAAGGTGCAGGCCCTCTTCCGCCGCACGGATGCGCGCGTACGTGACCTCCAGCACCGCGAGGAACAGGTCCTCCTTGTTGCCGAAGTAGTAGTACAGCATGCGCTTGTTGGCGCCCGCGCGCACGGCAATGCGGTCCACCCGGGCGCCGCCCAGGCCGAAGCGCGCGAACTCTGCAGTCGCCGCCTTGAGAATGCGCTCCTGGCTGCGTGCCGGATCCCGCTTGGTCTGATCCCGCTTGGTCTGATCCCGCTTGACGCTCGCGCGCGTCATGCCAGCCAGCGCTCGACATTGGCGCGCACGAACGCGTCGTCGCCCAGGTCCGCGTGCTCGCGGCAGACACGGTCGATCTCCTCGCCCTGGCCGGGCGAAAGCCGCTCGTTCGGGTCCAGGCACCAGTTGCCTTCGAGCAATCCCTGCCGGCGCAGCACTTCGTGGCAGCCGGGGATGCAGCCGGAAAATCCGTTGGCGACATCGAAGAAGGCGCTGTTGCAATCCGTGACACGCGCGTCCAGCGCCAGCAGATCCTCATCGACGTTTTTCGCCCGCTGAATTCTCTCAAGCAATTCGACCGCCGCCCTGGTCCAGACGCTCCAATGGCCCAGCAATCCGCCCTTGAAACGCACGCGTATCTCGTCCGCGCCGCGCCTGACCGCGAAGGGCACCATCAGGTCGAGCACGATGTGATCATCGTTTCCCGTGTAGAGAACGACACGCTCCTCGGCGCCGGCGGCGACCAGCCCCTTGACCACGTCCAGCGTCGCGTAGCGGTTGAAAGGCGCAACCTTGATCGCAATGACGTTTTCCAGCTCGCTGAAGCGGCGCCAGAACCGCGCCGAGAGGGCAATCCCGCCCACCGCGGGCTGCAGGTAAAAGCCGATCAGCGGAATCTCGGCCGCCACCGCGGCGCAATGCTCTACCAGCTCGTCCTCGGAAGCTCCCTTCATGGCCGCCAGCGACAGCATGCCGGCGTGATAGCGGTGCGCGACTGCGATCCGCGCTTCCCGTTTCGCCTGCTCCGTTCCTCCGGCCAGGCCGGCGATCATGATGAGAGGGCGCCTCGCCCACTGGTCCGCAGTCTCGGCCGCGAGCGCGAGCACGGGTTCGTAGAGGCCCGCTTCGCGGATCGCGAACTGCGTCGCGTGTACGCCGACCGCAAGGCCGCCGGCGCCGGCATCGATGTAATAGCGGCTGAGGGCGCGCTGGCGCCGGGGATCGAAGCGCCGCGATGCATCGATTGCGAGGGGATGCGCCGGGATCACCGTTCCCCGACGCAGCAGCGCGAGCGTGTCCGCCGGCAGATTAGACCGATGCAAGGGCATATTAACCAGGCAGTTAACGTAGCGCAGTGCCCGCGCAGCGTCAACGCTGCGGAGCGTCAACGATCCGCCCTGTCAATACTTGCCGTCGCGTGTCTCGAAATGCGTGGGCCTGCCCAGGCTCGCGCCGCCGCGCGCGATCCAGTCCGCGGTCCAGTCCAGCATCGCGGCCAGCGGCACCCGCGGCGCCCCCAGCAGTCGATGGGCGGCGCTGCTGTCCACCAGCCAGGCGCTCGGCCCTTCCTTGCCGGCGAGGAGCGGCTTCTTCCCCAGGCGCAGGCCGAGCTCGGCCGCGAGCCAGCGCACGGCCAGCGTTTCCGGACCGCTGACGTTTAGAGGCGTGGCGGGCGCCGTGCAATGCGCGAGCAGGCGCAGCGCCTGGTCGTTGGCGTCGCCCTGCCAGATCACGTTCACATGGCCCATCGACACGTCCACCGGTTTGCCGGCGAATACGGCGGCGGCGATGTCGTGCAGCACGCCGTAGCGCATGTCGATGGCGTACTCCAGCCGCACCAGTCGTCCAGGCGTGCCATATCGGATGGAGCCGTACTCAAAGGCGCGCTCGCGCGCGACGCAGGAATTCGCGTAATCGCCCGGTGGCGGCGTGGCGGGCAGGTCCTCCCGAGCGCCGCCCGAATCCGGCGCGACATACGGATACACGCAGGCAGTGGAAAACGCGACGATGCGCGACTCGCGGAAGGTCTCCGCCGCCGCGAACGGCACGCCGGCGTTCATTGCCCAGGTAAAGGCGGCATTTCCCGCGGCGCCAAACTTGTGGCCCGCCATGAAGACCACGTTCGGCGCGCGCGGCAGGCGCTCCATCGCCGCGCGATCGAGCAGGTCGCAGGAAATGCATTCAACGCCCTGGGACTCAAGTCTTTCGCGCAACCCGACCTCTGAGAAACGCGCCACGCCGATCACCCGG
>JANNXB010000463.1:0-4826 GCA_031409355.1 Betaproteobacteria bacterium
CCCGCCTGCCTGGACGGCGCGCCGATTCTGGTTCCCGGGGCGGACGCGGCAGTGAGAGCAGGCCTCGAGCGGTGGTGGGAGGCGAAAGGACTCAGGCCTCGGGTGGTGGGAGAGTTTGACGACAGCGCGCTCATGAAGGCCTTCGGGCAGCGTGGGATGGGCGTGTTCATCGGGCCGAGCGTGCTCGAATCGGAAATCGAGGCTCAATACTCGGTGAAGACGCTGGGCAGAACGGAAGACGTCGTCGAGGAATTCTTCGCCATCTCCGTCGAGCGGCGCGTAACGCACCCCTGCGTCGTTGCGATTACCGGGGCTGCAAGGACCCAGCTGTTGGTCTAGCGCCCGGCGTTCTCCGGGGCGAGCGCGAAGAGCACCGCAATCGCGATGCCTTTGACCTGGCTTGCGGAACTCAGGCGGCGTGCCGCCGCGGACCCTTGGGCACCTCGCGCAGATTTCCATCCAGCCGCTGCAGACAGGCTTCGGCCTCGCTGGCCGCGTCGCTGGCGTACTCGCGCAGGATGGTGATGTGGCCCATCTTGCGACCCGGCCGCGCCTGCGCCTTGCCGTACAGGTGCAGTTGTCCCTGCGATTTTCCAAGGACGCGGTCCCACTCCGGTTCACTTCCTCGCCAGCAACCGCCGAGAATGTTGAGCATCGCCGCAGCGGAAAGCAGCGTGGTCTCTCCCAGCGGCAAACCGCATAGTGCGCGGACCTGCTGCTCGAACTGGCTGACCGCGCAGGCCTCCATCGTGTAGTGCCCGCTGTTGTGCGGGCGCGGCGCGATCTCGTTGACGAGAAGTTCGCCCTCGCTCAGGAAGAACTCGACGGCGAGCACGCCGACGTAATCGAGGCACTCGGCGATGCGCAGCGCATGCTGCGTCGCCTGCGCGGCGTGCAGCGGCGAGACGCGCGCCGGCACGACCGAGAGTTCGAGGATGCCGCCGCTATGGCGATTCTCGGCCGCCGGATAGGCCTGCGTACTGCCGTCGGCGGCACGAACAAGCACAACGGAGATTTCCGCATCCAGCGCGACGCGCCGCTCCAGGACACAGGGCGCCTCGCCCAGGTTGCGCCAGGCCGCCAGCGCTTCGGATGGAGAGGAAACCCGCACCTGACCCTTGCCGTCGTAGCTCTGGCGCGCGAGCTTGAGGATGCCGGGATAGCAGCCCGCCGACGCCACGTCGCCCGCGGCGATGACCGGCGCGAACGGCACCACCGGCAGGCCGATGCCGCGCAGGAAGCGCTTCTCGCGGATGCGGTCCTGCAGCACCGCGATCGACTCGGCGCGCGGCGCGGTCGCGCAGCGGCGCTCCACGTGCGCCACGCTCCCCGCGGGCACGCTCTCGAACTCAACCGTGACCGCGGCGCACGCCGCCGCCAAGCGATCGAGCGCGTCGGGGTCGTTGTAGGGCGCGACGATGCGCTCATCGGCCACCTGCATCGCCGGGCTGCCGATGTCCGGATCGAGCACCGCGACGCGGTATCCCATGCGTTGCGCGGCAAGGACAAAGAAGCGGCCGAGCTGGCCGCCGCCGATGACCCCAAGCAGCGCCGGCGCCGGAATCGGTTGACGGGGTTTCAGTTGACGTTGCACGGCAGCTCCATGGCAAGGGCACGATCCCGCTCGGAGCTGGCGTACTGCGCCAGCGCCGCCGCAATCGCGGGATCCTGCAGGGCAAGAATGCGGGCGGCGAAGATTCCGGCGTTCGCGGCGCCGGCTTCGCCGATCGCGAAGGTCGCCACCGGAACGCCCTTGGGCATCTGCACGATCGAATACAGCGAGTCCTGACCGCCCAGGTGGCGGGTCGCCACCGGAACCCCTAGCACCGGCAGGGTGGTCTTCGCCGCCAGCATGCCGGGCAGATGCGCCGCGCCGCCGGCGCCGGCGATCAGCACCTTCAGGCCGCGCTCCCGCGCGCTTTCGGCGTAGGCAAACATGGCGTCAGGCATGCGATGCGCGGACAGCACTCGCGCTTCGAAACGGATCCCGAAGCGCTCCAGCATGTCGCACGCCAGGCGCAGGGTCGGCCAGTCGCTGGCCGAGCCCATCACCACACCGACCACCGGCAATTCGTGCGGAGCACCCATCGTCATGCCCCCGCAACGCGTTCGGCCTCGAGCAACGACCGCGTACGGTGTAGCGGCACGTTCAGCTCACGCTCGAGCGTTTCGGCGCTCACGTTCCAGCGCCCAAAGACCCGGCGTACCATGGCCTTTTCCTCCTCGTCGATGCTGTGGTCCGCATCCGCGAGGTAGATCAGCACCGCGCAAACCAGATGCTGCCGGTTGCGGTCATCGACTGCATCCAGCGCAGCGTCAAAGCGCGCGTGGCGGGCACGACGCCGTTCGGCGGAAGATCCACCGTCGATCCGCTGTTCGCCGACCAGAAGCGCAGCGACCACCCGGGCCGCGGCCTCGGGGCTGTTCTTGCGGTAAGGCCTGTTATTCGCCTTTTTTTCCAATCCGGCACTCATGCGTCGGGCTCCTCGGCTTGGGTTTGCATGGGACCAAGTCTGTCCGGCCCGTTACATATCGTCCAATTGATTCTTGTCGTGGATATCATTAGTATTTAGTTATGTTTAAGCGCAGCCGCGACGGCCATCTGACACTGCGCCAGCTTGAGATCTTTGAGACCATCGCTCGCCTGGGCAGTGTCACGCGCGCGGCGGAGGCAATGCACTTGTCCCAGCCAGCGGTATCGCTCCAGTTGCGCAGCCTCGCCGAAGCCGTCGGCCAGCGCCTGACCGAACCGTCCGGTCGAGGCATCAAGCTCACGCAGGCAGGGCACGATCTCTACGAGGCCTGCAGCGAACTGGCCGCGGTCTGGTCGCGCTTCGAGTCGCAACTCGATGAAGGCGCGGCTCTGCGGCGCGGCCGGCTGCGCGTGTCGGTGGTGACCACCGCGAAATACTTCCTGCCGCGCGCGCTCGGTCTATTCGTGCAGAAACATCCGGGGATCGAGGTCGAACTGGAGATCCTCAACCGCGACGGCGTGCTTGCCCGGCTGCGCGACCGGCTGGACGACCTGCACGTGATGAGCGCCCCGCCGCTCGAATGGGCGATCGAGGCGCATCCCTTCCTCGACAATCCGCTGGTGGTGATCGCGCCGCGCGCCTTCCAGGCGCCGCGTCGGGGCGAACTGCGGCTCGCCGACCTTGCCGGGGAGCGATTCCTCCTGCGCGAATCGGGCTCGGGCACCCGCATGGCGGTGGACGAGCTGCTTGCCCGCGAGCGCGTGCGCCTCGCCCGCCGCATGACGGTCGGCTCGAACGAAGCCATCAAGCAGGCGATCGCCGGCGGCCTCGGCCTGGCGATCATGTCGCGCCACGCGCTAAGCGAAGCCGACCTGCCCGAGGTCCGCATCCTGCAGGTACGCGGCTTTCCGCTGGCGGGCGCCTGGCACGTGGTGCACTGGCGCGACGCGCATCTGTCGGCGCCCGCAGAGGCGTTCCGCGCCTACCTGCTCGAGTTCGCCGCCGAACTTCGCGGCGACGCCGGCCGGGCGCCGCTGCGCGCTAGCGCGGTGAACGTGCCTCGTGCCCGAGGTGATCCTGCACGAGGTGCTTCGCCTCGGCGCGCACGAAATCCATGAAGGCGCGCGCCGCAGGCGCGATCTGCTTGCCCACCGGGTAGACGAACTGCCACTGCCGCTCGATCGGCAGCCCTTCAATATCGAGCACCGCCAGCTGGTTCTGCTCGGTATCCAGGCCCAGGGTATAGCGCGACAGGATCGAGACGCCGAGGCCCGCGAGGATCGCCTGCTTGATGGCCTCGTTGGTGGACAGTTCCATGCGCACGCGCGGCTCGATGCCAGCCCGGTCGAAAAACTCGTAGGTCACCAGGCGGGTTCCGGAGCCCGGTTCGCGCATCAGGTAGGGTTCCGCCGCCAGCGCGGCAGCCGGGATGCGCTTGCGCCCCGCCAGCGGATGATCGGCGCGCGCGAACAGCACCATCGGATTGGCGAGGATCGGCTGGCAGATCACCTCCTGCTCGGTGGGCGGATTGGCGAAGATGTACAAGTCGTCGTCGTTGCGCGCGAGGCGGTCGATCAACCCCTGGCGGTTGTGGATCTGCAGCGACACCTCGATCTTCGGGTGCAGGCCGACGAAGGCCGCCAGCAGCCGCGGCGCGAAGTATTTGCCGGTGGTGCTCACCGCGAGCCGCAGGCGGCCGCCTTCCAGGCCGCGCAGGCTGGCGAGCGATTCTTCGATGCGGCCAAAGGCCGAGAACAGTTCGCGACAACCCTCCTGCAACGCCTCGCCGGCCGGCGTGAGGTGCACCTTTTTGCCGATCTGCTCGAACAAAGGCAGGCCGAGCGTATCGGAGAGTTTTTTAATCTGCGTCGAAACGGTGGGTTGCGCGAGGTGCAGCTCCTCGGCGGCACGGGTGAAGCTGCCGTGGCGCGCGCAGGACTCGAAAACCGCGAGCTGCGGCAGCATTCCATGGCGCAGAAAGCGCCGAACCATTGATTGCGGCATGACCTGACCCTTTACCTGTGAAGGCAAAGGTCTCGCTCACGCGCCAACCGGAGAATCCGGAGGGCGAACCCGCGGGACCGGGGCTGAATGTACATGCTGTACCTGCCCGTAGTGACGATTCCGCGGCGGGGCCGGTGCGGCCCGGAGCTACTCCCACTTTGCTGAACGACGTGATTAGAACACAACCTCGGCCAGGCTACAAAGCCGCGATGCATCGCGAATGGTGATGGTACCCATCCTATTTCTTGCGAACGTATCGCGCTTTGTAATTCATGCCATTCAATAAATCGACTTTACGTCGCATGACCGCGGACCAAGAATGCGCACACTCGATACGGGAATATCCAT
>JANNXB010000464.1:0-1859 GCA_031409355.1 Betaproteobacteria bacterium
AGTTACGCCGGGCATGCGCTCGATCAGCTGCCTGACTTTCTGCCATTGGTCGATCGAGCGCAGCTGCTGGGACCGGGGCTGCACGTTCACCGCACCGGGGCCGCCGTCGCGCAGGGGCCGCGCCACCTGCTCGGGGGGCACTACGATGATCGGCGCTTGTGAGTTGAGCGTGCGGCGGATGATGTTGGATTGCAGCCCGGACAGCAACGCCGACATGAACACGATCACCGCCACGCCCAGCGCGACGCCGACGATGATCAGCAGGGTCTGCGCCAGCCCCTCGCGCATGAAGCGGAACGCGGCAATCCATTCGAACGGCAGGTAGCGGTTCAGGGGCTTTTCGATGCCGCGACCATGCGCACGCGTTGCCCGGCCTTCACCAGCATGTTGGTGGACGAAACCAACGCCTCCCCCGCCGCCAGGCCCTCGAGGACCTCGACGTAGCCCGCGCCGCGCATGCCGATTTTCACGTCCTGGCGGACGGCGTGGCCGTTGCGCACCACCAGCACCCACGGCTGGGTGCCGGAGATGTCGCGCACGCCGTCGCTCGGAATCGCAAGAGCGGCCGTGCGGCGCGCCACCTCGATATCCACCGATACCGTCATGTCCTGGCGCAGGTACCTGGGTGGCGCGGGTACGTTTAGCTTTACTTCAACTGAACCGCGCGTTGCATCAACGCCCGGGTTAATGAATACCAGTTCGGCGGCGAAACGCTCCCCGGGAAACGCATCGGCGGAGGCTATCGCCCGCTGGCCGGGAGCGACCTCGGCGAGATGGCGTTCATCCATCTGCACCACGATCTGGGTTTCGCCGGCCGGGGCGAGCGCCATCAGTTCCTTGCCGGGCTGGACGGTGTTGCCGGGCTCGACGCTTCGCGCAATGAGAACGCCGTCAACCGGCGCATGGATCACCAGCTGGTCGAGCTTTGCCTGGGCCACGCGCTGGGTTGCCTTTGCCTGGTCCAGCGCACTTTGCGCCACCGCGTAGTCGCTGCCGCTCGGGGCGCTTGACTGCACCTGCAGGCGCGACGCGCGAGCCAGACTCTCGGCCACCTCGAGGGCCCGCTGGGCTTCATCGAGCTGGGATTGGCCGATGAAACCGCGCGCCTGCAGCGCCTTGTTGCGCTCGTAGCTTCGCAGCGCCTGCAAGGCGTTTGCCTCGGCCTGCACACGGCTTTGCTGTGCGGCAGGCAATCCCACCTCGCGCAACTGGCGCAGCTTCGCTTCGGCCTGCGCGATGCCCGCGCGCGCTTGCGCCATTGCTGCACGCTCATCCTCGTCCGCGAGCTCGATCAGCACGTCGCCGCGACGCACCGCTTGTCCTTCCTGCACTGGAATGCGCACCACGCGCTCGGCAACGGCCACGCCGATCGAAACGCGTTGCGGGCTGATGATGCGGCCGCTGGCGACCACCGTTTGAGCGAGGTCCATCCGGGTTGCCGCAACGGTATGCACCGGCTGTCCCAGGATCAGGTTGCGCGCGCCATAGGCGGCGCCGGCGAGTGCCAGCGCCGCCAGCGCCCAGAGTAGCCACCGCCGCGATGACGCGGCAGGTGTCGAAACGGGCGGCGGTACAGCGGGCGACGCGGAAGGCGCATCGGCGACGGTCATGGGCGGCATCCGGAAAAATACCCAAGAGGGTAGCCCGGCGCCGGCAGTACGCACTGTGCGCCAGCGCCCATACCGAGAACCCTCGCGGAACCCCTCGCGGCAGCCGTACCCTCAGTGGCAGCGGTTCAGCTCGTCAGGGCGCCAGGGATTGTTGAAGGTGCTCAGGGATTCCAGGAACACCACCAGTTCCGTCTGCTCGCCAGCGGTGAGCTTTAGCGGCTTCACTTCGCCCGAACCCCGCTCCGAGTA
>JANNXB010000465.1:0-4439 GCA_031409355.1 Betaproteobacteria bacterium
GCCAAGACGCACAGGCGGGGAATCTTCGCTGCCGGTTGCGCGCCAGCCGCGAGCGGCAGCAGGAGCAGCAGAACAATGGCAAGCAGTCTCATCCGCGCCCTCAGAATTCGATCACGCCTTTGCCCGAGGATTGGGCATCGAAGATCTTATACGCTTCATCCACCTGATCGAGTTTCCAGCGGTGCGTGAAGATTTTGTCCAGCTTGATGCCGTTGTCGGCGACGAAGCGCGCGCACTCTCCCATCCCCATGGCGCTGAAGGTCCAGGAGCCGATCAGCGTCACCTGCCGGCGCAGCAGGTCCGGCGACACATCCAGCGTCACATCGCCGCCCTCGCCCACGAAGCAAGCCGTGCCCCAGGTCCTGACCGCACGCACGGCCGCCTGACGCGCGGCCGGCGCGCTGCTGCACTCCAGGGTGAGGTCCACGCCTTCGCCGCGCGTGAGGTCCTTCAGCGCCTTCACCACGTCCTCCTTCGACGCATCGACCAGATCGGTGGCACCGAACTGCTTCGCCAGCGCCAGGCGCTCCTTGTTGGTCTCCACGGCGATGACGCGCGCCCCCATTTTCGCGCCTATGAGCGTTGCCGAAAGCCCGACCGGTCCCTGGCCGAACACCGCCAAGGTCTGCCCGCCTTGCGTATGCATGCGGCGCAGGGCGCCGAACGCCGTCCCCGTGCCGCAGGAAACGGCGGCACCTTCCGAGAAGGACAACTCGTCTGGCAGCGGCACCATGGTGCGTGCTGGCGCCTTGAGGTATTCGGCGTGCCCACCGTTGCCGGTGACGCCGTAGACCACGATGCCCGCACGGCAAAGCTGCGACCAACCCACGCGGCAATGGCCGCAGACGCCGCAACCGGCGTAATGGTGGTTCATGACGCGCTGGCCGATCGGCGCCTCGCGCTCGGAGACGCCCGGCCCGCGCGCGGCGATCACGCCGCAGGGCTCATGGCCGCCGATGAAGGGCTCCACGTTGCTGCCCAGGCCGAGCGCCTTCTGCGCTTCGCCCGGCGCCGGACGGTAAAACTTCAAATCGCTGCCGCACATGCCGGAGGCCTTCATCTGGATCACGACTTCGCCCGGCCCGGGCGTCGGATCGGGAAAGCTGCGGATTTCGATCTGTTTGTTGCCGAGGAACACTGCGCCGCGCATGCCATTCCTTCCTGGTCGGGAGCTGGAACCACGCATCATACCGGGTCGCCATTCCATTGCCTTGCTTATTGTAAGCCAGGCAACTATCATCCCGGCCATGCTGCGCGAGGACCTTTCCCGCAACTTCGGCTTTCTCCTGAACGACGTGGCGCGCCTGATGCGCACCGCCTACGACCGGCGCATCCGCAAGCTCGGCCTGACGCGCGCGCAGTGGTGGGTGCTGACGCACCTTTACCGCAGCAACGGCGTCAGCCAGACCGAGCTGGCCGAGACCCTGGAGATCGAAAAGCCGACCCTGGGCCGTCTGCTCGACCGCCTGGAAGCGAAGGGCTGGGTGAAACGCGAGCATGACGCGAAGGACCGCCGCGTTTGGCGCGTGCACCTCACCGAGGAAGTTGAAC
Organism: Betaproteobacteria bacterium; assembly: GCA_031409355.1. GTDB lineage: Bacteria > Pseudomonadota > Gammaproteobacteria > Burkholderiales > SG8-39 > RBG-16-66-20. The sequence goes on from JANNXB010000465.1 coordinate 1,552, forward strand.
CGGCCTTGCGCACGATGCGCGTGATCGCGAAGGAACTGCGGCGCGACGCGCTCAGCGGGATCAGCGCCGCCGAGCGCGAGCGCTTCGTTGACACGCTGCTGGCAATCAAGGAAAACCTTCGATGAGGCGCGCGCTGCTGCTGCTGGGCGTGCCAATACTCGTCGCGGCGGCGGCCCTTTACTTCTACGCCAAGGGCGGGCGCCACCTGGAAACCGACAACGCCTACGTGAAGGCCCACATCGTCGCGGTTAGCGCCGAGATCGCCGGGCGCGTGGCGGAAGTAGCGGTGCGCGACAGCCAGACGGTGACGCAAGGGCAGATGCTGTTCCGCATCGATGCCGTGCCCTTTGAAACGGCGCTCGCGAGCGCACGCGCGAAGCTGGCAAACGCGCGCACCGACGTGGAGTCGCTTCGTGCCGACTACCGCGTGGCGCTCGCGGATGCCGTCGAGTCGCAGGAGCGCATCCGCTTTCTCGGCGTGCAGCTGGAGCGCCAGCGGCGCCTGAAGGAGCAGGGAATGGTGCGCGAGGACGCCTACGACGAAGCGCGCCACAACCTGGAAGCTGCGCGCGCGCGCCTCGTCGCGCTGCAGGAGCGCGCCGCACGCGGGCTCGCGGGCCTGGGCGGCGACCTGAAAATGCCGACTGACCGCCATCCGCGCGTGCTGGAAACCCAGGCCGCGCTGGACACCGCAGCACTGGAACTGGCGCGCACGCGCGTGACTGCCCCGACCGCCGGCACGATCAGCAACCTGAAACTGCAGCCGGGGATGAACGTGACGCGCGGCGTCGCGGTCTTCAGTTTGATCCAGGCCGGCGAACCCTGGATCGAGGCCAATTTCAAGGAAACGCAGCTCGCCGGCATGCGCGTCGGGCAGATCGCGCGCGTCGTGGCCGACGCCTATCCCGGGGTCGAGTGGCGCGCGCGAGTCAGCGCCATCGCCCCCGCCACGGGCGCCGAGTTTGCGCTGCTGCCGCCGCAGAACGCGACCGGGAACTGGATCAAGGTGGTGCAACGCGTGCCTGTGTTGTTTGCGATTGAGCCTGAGGCCGCGGACCGCCCCGCATTGCGCGCCGGCATGACGGTCAGTGTCAGCATCGACACCGGCCGCAGCCGCGGCCTGCCCGACCTGCGCAGCATGTTCGGCCGCTGAAGGCGGCAGAGTGAGCGCACAGGCCATTCCGCTCTCGGAACAGGAGGGGGCCGGCGCGGCGCTGGAGCGCGCGCTGATCCTCGCCACCTGCACCGCGGTGACCTTCCTTTACGCGATGACGGTCACCATCGCCAACGTATCGCTGCCGCAGATGCAGGGTGCGCTGTCGGTGACGCCGGACCAGATCGCCTGGGTGGTGACTTCGAACATCGTCGCGACTGCGGTCATGACGCCGCTCGCCGGATGGCTCACCTCGCGTTTCGGGCGCCGGCTCCTTTGCAGCGCGTGCGTGCTCGGCTTCGGCGTGGCTTCGCTGGGCTGCGGAATGGCGGACTCCCTCGAAGAGCTGGTGCTGTTCCGCATCCTGCAGGGCGCCATCGGTGCTCCTCTGGTGCCGCTGTCGCAGGCGATCGTGCTCGACACCTATGCCAAGCGCCAGCATGGCGTGGTGATCGCGCTCTTCGGCATGGGATCGGTGCTCGGGCCGATCGTCGGGCCGATGGCCGGGGGCTGGCTCGCGGAAGCTTACAACTGGCGCTGGGTGTTCTACATGATCGTGCCGTTCGCGCTCCTCACGCTCATCGGCTCGCTCGCCTTCATTCACGATCGCGAGGCGGCAAGAAAAGTGCGCCTCGACTGGCTTGGCTTCCTGCTGCTGTCTACCACGCTCGCCAGCGCGCAGATCATGCTCGATCGCGGCGAGCGTGCCGACTGGTTCGACTCTGCCGAGATTGTCACCTGGGCCGCGCTTGCGGGACTCGCGCTCTACACTTTCATCATGCACAGCGCTACCGCCGCGCGCCCGTTCCTTGACCCGCGCCTGCTTGCTGACAGGAACTTCAGCGTGGGCATCGTGCTGATCTTCGTCTTCGGCATGCTCAATTTCTCGCCCATGACAATGCTGCCGCCGATGCTGCAGGGGGTAAGCGGCTATCCCGACTCGGTGATCGGCTTCGTGCTCGGCGCGCGCGGCCTCGGTACCCTGGTGGGATTCTTCCTCATGATCTTCGCCAGCCGGCTCGATCCGCGCGCCATGATCGTGCTCGGATTCCTGCTGCAAGCTTTCGCCGGCTGGCAGCTCGCGCACCTCGACGTCAATCCGAGCACCGCAGACGTGTTCTGGCCGATGGCGCTGCAGGGATTCGGTGTCGGCGTGCTGTGGGTACCGATCACGATGGTGAGCTTCTCCACCCTCGCGCCGGCATACCTGACGGAGGCGTCGGCGGTTTTCCACATGGTGCGCAATATCGGTTCGAGCATCCACATCTCGCTCAGCATCACCGTCGCGGTGCACATGGCGCGAACCAGCTACGCGGAAATCGCGGAGCGGGTCACCCCGTACAGCCAGTCGCTGACGATGCCGTGGGTAAGCGGCGCATGGAATCCGCAGGACGCTCGCGGCTTGGCCACGCTCTCGCGCGAAATGGCGCGCCAGGCGGCGATGATCGGCTACGTGGACGCGTTCGTGTTTTTCATCGCGACGTCTCTGGTGGTGCTGCCGCTGGTGCTGCTGATAAAAATCAAGCGCTGAGCCCGATCAATCCGCGCGGTAGCGCCGGATCACGTCCGGATCCGGATCGGCGCCCAGTCCGGGCGACTGTGGCACAACGAGTTCGCCGCGCCGGGGCGTCAGCCGGTCGCCATACAACCAGGCATCCGCCTGCAGATAGAAGTACTCGAAGCGCGCCTCGGGCGCCAGCGCCGCGACGAGGTGCAGGGTCGCGAGCGCGCCCGG
>JANNXB010000466.1:0-10982 GCA_031409355.1 Betaproteobacteria bacterium
ACGGCAACGTCGCCGAAGACGAAATGCACCGCGTCTTCAATTGCGGCATCGGCATGGTGATCTGCGTCGCGCGCGACCAGGTCGCCGCCGCCACCATGCTCCTCAAGCGCGAAGGCGAACTCGCCTACGAGATCGGCTTCGTCGAAGCCGGCAATCCGGGTGAGCCGGAGGCGGTGGTAATTTAGTTTGTGCGGGAACGCACGAGCAACCGTCCTCTCATAGGCATGGCTTAAGCGCCCGAATGCATACTTTCCAGTTCATGATTCATGTATGATTATTCGTATCACGTTATTTGCTGGAGACAGTCATGAAAGCCGTGGTCGCGGAGCGCGGGCAGGTCACCATTCCGAAAGCGTTAAGGGACAGGCTCGGCATCCGCCCGGGAACAGCGCTGGAATTCACCGCTCAGAACGGTGTGCTCGTTGCGCGTAAAGCCGAAACCGACCCCGTGTCGCGGGTATTCGGCTGCCTCGGCGGCCGGGTCGATACCGACAAATTCATCCGGGCGCTGCGCGGAGACGGTAAGAGGTGATCACCGCGGTGGATACCAGTGTCCTGATCGACGTGTTCGGCGCCGATCCCCGCTTTGGCCCGTCCTCGGCCAACGCTTTGCGGCTGTGCCTGAATGAGGGCGCCGTGGTCGCGTGCGCCGTCGTCTGGAGCGAATCGCGGGGCGCGTTCGCGACCGACGATGCTTTTTTGGGGGCCGTGCACACGTTGGGCATCAGTTTTTCTCCGCCGACGGAGCAAGCCGCGACAATTGCTGGCGCCGCGTGGAAAAAATATCGCGCTGCGGGAGGTAAGCGCGATCGGATGATCGCCGATTTCCTGATTGGGGCGCATGCGGCGTCGCAAAGCGACCGGCTGCTGACGCGCGACCGGGGTTACTACAAGAAATACTTCGACGGGCTTGCCGTAGTCGATCCGACTTGAGTTGCCTTACTCGGGCTGCAGCCCGATCTGCTTGACCAGCTTGGACCAGCGCTCACGCTCGGCGCGAAGAAATTCGTTCAGCGATTCAGGCGTTCCCGCGCCTTCGTTGACCAGGCCGAAGTCGAAGAGCCGCTGCGCCATTTCGGGATCGGTCAGGACGCGGTCCATGTCGCGGTTCACACGCTGGATCACGGCCGCCGGCGTGCCGGTGGGGGCGAGGAGGGCGAACCAGCCGACGTATTCGAAGCCGGGATAGGTTTCGGAGAGGGTGGGGACGTCTTCGAGGCCGCGCACGCGCTTGCCGGCGCTCACGGCAAGGGGACGCAATTCGTTGCGCTTGATGAAGGGCAGCAGCGCGGCGGAGCTGACAAGAACGACCTGCGTGCGGTTGGCGATGGTGTCCTGGATCGCGGGGGTGACGCCGTTATAGGGCACCTGTAGCAGCTGAATGCCGGCGCTGTGGTTCAGCAGCTGGCTCATCATGCCGCTGAAGGTCTTGGCGCCTTCGTTGGCGGCGGCGAGTTTGCCGGGTTGCGCTTTTTCGAGCGCGACCAGTTCGGCGAGCGTTTTCGCGGGCACCGATGGATTCACCGCGACGACCATCGGCGACTTGGCGATCATGGCCACCGGCACGAAATCCTTGGCCGGGTCGTAGGGCAGGGCCTTGAAGGTGACGGGGTTGGAGACGATCGCGGCGGTGGTGGCGTAGAAGAAGTTGTAGCCGTCGGGCGCGGATTTGGCTGCGGCCTGGGCGCCGGGGACGTTCTGGCCGCCGGGGCGGTTCTCCACCACGACCTGCTGATTCCACAGTTTGGAAAGGCGGTCGGCGATCAGGCGTGCGGTGATGTCGGGAGAAGTGCCGGGGGCTTGGGAGACGATGAACTTTACGGGCCGTGCCGGCCAGTCCTGCGCGAGGGCGTGTCCGGAAAATAGAAGAAACAGGATCAGAAAAAGTCTCATGCGGGCATCTCCACTAATGCGGGCTGGACGAGGCTCGCGAACAGATCCACTGAGCGCATCGATTCCTTAAGCGTCATGTCACCAAAAGCGAAGCGCAGAAGGAAATAGTTGAGGCCTGCGTCCTTCGCCTGCGAGGCGATGGTCTCGCGCACTGTGGCGGGCGAGCCGACGATGGCTTGGCCGTTCTTCAGCACTTCGTCAAAATCTTCGACGTAGGTGGTGAAGGGCGGGGTCTGGCCGCGCAGGCGCCAGAGAAAGATGAAGCTCTCGAACCAGCGCGCGTAGGCGCGCCGCGCGAGTTTCATGGCTTCCTGGTCGGTGTCGGCGATGACGAGATGCCGCGTCATGCCGATGAACGGAATGCGCGCCGGGTCGTTGCCCTTCTTCGCCCATTCAGTGCGGTAACGGTCGGTGATGACGCGCACCGACTTCGGCGCGGCGTTGCTCACGACATTGAATTTGTTGTCGGCGGCGAATTCCGCACTTTCGGGATTGGACAGGCCGTACCAGATCGGCGGATGCGGTCGCTGGAACGGCGTGAGGTGCAGCGGCACATCCTTGAAGCGGTAGTAGCTCCCCTCGAAATTCAGCGTGCCGCCCGATCCACCGGTGAGCGCCTGCAGGATCACCTGGTAGGCCTCGAGGTACATGGCCTGCGATTTCGCCGGATCGAAGCCGAAGTACTCGATCTCGATCGGCGAGATGCCGCGGCCGATGCCGAGCTGGAAGCGTCCGCCGCTCAGCTGGTCGAGCATGCAGATTTCGTCGGCAAGCCGAAGCGGGTGATAGAGCGCGAGCGTGTAGACCAGCGGCCCCATGCGCAGGCGCTTGGTGCGCTGCGCCACCGCCGACAGGAACACCGAGGGGGAGGGCGACATGCCGAGCGGCGTCGCGTGGTGCTCGGCGATATGCAATGCGTGGATGCCGATGCGGTCGTAGGCTTCGGCGAGCCGCAGGCGATTTTCGTAGAACTCGGTGAGCGGCGCGCCGCTCGCGTCCAGGTGGTCGAAGACGCCGAACTTCATCCGGCCGAACGTGCAGGCAAACGTGAAGGCGAGCTACCGGCCAGTGGGGCGTCCCATCGGCCGCCTGCCCCGGGACTTTGGCCTGCGCTGCTGGTCCTGGCCCTGACCCTGGCGGAAGTTGCGCGGCTGTTGCTGCTGCGGTCGCCCGCCGTTGCCGCCGCCGGAGTTCTGCGGGCGCTGCCCGGAACCGCGCGACAGCGAACCGATGCGCTTGATTTCGTTCGCCAGCGCTTCGGCGGTGGCAGCACGCACCGGGTTGGCTGCATCCTGCTGGGCCGCTTCCTGCTCCGCCGCGAGCGCCTGCTGCAGCCTGCCCAGCGAATAGGTGCGCGAGGCATCGAGGCCGGATTCCCGTTCGATTTCCTTGCGGTGCATCTCAACGCTGGCGATGAGATCGGTCACCTCGTCCATCGGCGAGGCTTCGTACATGTGCGTGCCCATATAAATCGATGTTATCACTGGCTAGACGCTTTGCGCGCGAGGTAGATGCCGGCCAGGACCACCGCGCCGCCGGCCACCTGCAGCGCCACCAGCGGCTCGCCCAGCAGCATCCAGGCAAAGAGGGCGGCCATGACCGGCTGCAACAGCAGGCCCACCGAGGTGAATCCCGCCGGCAGCTGCGCGAGCGCATAGGCGATCAGCCCCTGCCCGGCGGCGTGCGAAATCCATGCCAGGCCCAGGAGTTTCAGCCAGCCGGCCGCGCTTTCGGGCAGCAGCGGTTCTCCGGAGATGATCGCCACCGGCAGCAGGATGAGCGCGGTGATGGTGGTGGTGACCGCCATCAGCGCGAGCGTTTCCGCGCCGCGCTCGCGCAGTCCTTTCACCGACAGCAGGTACCAGGCGTAGAACATCGCCGTGACCACGCCCAGGCCGTCGCCGAGCAGCGCTGTGGGTGAACTGCCAAGGCTTGCGCGAACCAGAAGTGCCACGCCGACGAGTGCCGCCGCCAGCCCCGCCAGGAACAGGCAACTCGGTCTTTGCTTCCACAGCACCCATGCGGCGAGCGTGACGAAGATTGACGCGAGGTTCGCCAGCAGCGTGGAATTTGCCACGGAAGTGTACTGGATCGACCAGTGCCAGAACGCGAGATCGCCCGCGAACGCGATGCCCGCGATGAGCAGCATGGGAAACTGGGTGCTTTGGATCTTCGTTTCTTTTGTTTTTAATGAGAAAAACAAAATCCAAAGCAGCGGAACGGCAAGGCAGACTCGCCAAAAAGCGCTCGCTGTCGGGCCGACTTCCGAAACGCGTACCCAGATCGGCGAAAGGGCGATGAATATCGCGCCCGCGAATAGCGCAATCAGTGACAGGCCACGCACGTGTAGGTAGTAAGTCAGCGATGGTAAACTTTTGCCAACCCTATTATGACTGCTCCGCGTTTCGTACACCTGAGGCTGCACAGTGAATACTCGGTGACGGACGGGATCGTCCGCATCGACGACGCGGTGGCGAAGGCGAAGGCCGACGGCATGCCGGCGCTGGCGCTGACCGACGCGAGCAACGTCTTCGGCATGGTGAAGTTCTACACTGCGGCACGCGCAGCCGGTCTCAAACCGGTGATCGGTGTCGATAGCTGGATCCAGAACGATGCCGACCGGGAAAAGCCGTTCCGCGCGCTGCTCCTGTGCAGTTCGCGCGCCGGTTTCCTGCTCCTGTCGGAGCTGCTGTCGCGCGCCTGGCTGAAGAACCAGCACCGCGCGCGCGCCGAGATCTCGATGGACTGGTTCCGCGAGTCCGGCACCGGAGGGCTGATCGCGCTCTCCGGTTTCGCGGGCGGCGACGTCGGCCACGCGCTTGCCGGCGGCAACGATGCCGCGGCAGGCAAGCTCGCCTCTGCCTGGTCGAAGCTCTTCCCGGGCCGCTACTACCTCGAAGTACAGCGTGCCGGCGCCGCGCAGGGAGAGCAGCTGGTCGGCGCCACGCTCGCGCTGGCGGTGAAGATGAAGCTGCCCGTGGTGGCGACGCATCCGGTCCAGTTCACTTCGCCGGATGACTTCAAGGCACACGAGGCGCGCGTCTGCATCTCGCAGGGCTACGTGCTCGGCGACCAGCGGCGGCCGAAGCTCTTCACGCCCGAGCAATATTTCAAGTCGCAGGACGAGATGGCGGCGCTCTTCCCCGACGTGCCGCAGGCGCTGGAGAACGCGGTCGAGATCGCGCGCCGCTGCAACCTCGAGATCGAACTGGGCAAGAGCCGGCTGCCGGCTTTCCCGACGCCCAAGGGAGTTTCGCTGGACGCGTTCCTGGGCAGCGAAGCCGAAAAGGGGCTCGCCAGGAGAATCGAAAAGCTGAAGCTCGGCGAGGACGCGGTTCCCCGCTACCGCGAGCGCCTCGCGTTCGAGATCAAGACCATCGCGCAGATGGGGTACTCGGGTTACTTCCTGATCGTCGCCGACTTCATCAACTGGGCGAAGTCCAACGGCGTTCCGGTCGGGCCGGGGCGCGGTTCGGGCGCGGGTTCGCTGGTGGCGTATTCGCTCGGCATCACCGACCTCGATCCGCTGAAATACGACTTGCTGTTCGAGCGTTTCCTGAACCCCGAGCGCGTGTCGATGCCCGACTTCGACATCGACTTCTGCCAGGATGGCCGCGACAAGGTGATCGGCTACGTGCGGCAGAAGTACGGCGAGGACTCGGTGTCGCAGATCGCCACCTTCGGCACCATGGCCGCGCGCGCGGTGCTGCGCGACACGGGCCGCGTGCTGGACCTGGGCTACAACTTCTGCGACCAGATCGCCAAGCTGATCCCGGTGCAGCCGGGCAAGACCATCACCCTGGCCGACGCGCGCGAGATGGAGCCGCTGTTGAAGCAGCGCGAGAAGAAGGAAGAGGAGGTGCGCGACCTGCTCGAATTGGGCGAGAAGCTGGAGGGCCTGACGCGCAATGTCGGCATGCACGCGGGCGGCGTGCTGATCGCCCCAGGCAAGCTCACCGATTTCTGCCCGCTGTACGCGGCCGAGGGCACGAGCAACGTCATCTCGCAGCTCGACAAGGATGACGTCGAGGCGGTCGGCCTGGTGAAGTTCGACTTCCTCGGCCTGACCACGCTCACCGTGCTGGATTGGGCCGAACGCTACACGCGCGGCCTCGGGAACCCGGAATTCTCCATCGAGGCGCTGCCGCTGGATGACAAGGCCGCCTACGCGGTACTCGCTTCCGGCAACGCCACCGGCGTGTTCCAGTTTGAATCGCGCGGCATGCGCGACCTGCTGAAGCAAGCGCCGCCCACCCGCTTCGAGGACGTGATCGCTCTGGTGGCGTTGTACCGGCCCGGGCCGATGGAGCTGATCCCGGAATACATCCTGTGCAAGCAGGGCAAGAAGCGCATCGATTACCTGGACCCGAGGCTGGAGCCGATCCTCGCGCCGACCTACGGCATCATGGTCTACCAGGAGCAGGTGATGCAAATCGCGCAGGTGATCGGCGGCTATTCGCTGGGCGCCGCCGACCTGCTGCGGCGCGCGATGGGCAAGAAGCTGCCCGAAGAAATGGCCAAGCAGCGCGACATCTTCGTCGCCGGTGCCGAGAAGAACAACGTGCAACGCAACCGGGCGACGCAGCTCTTCGACCTGATGGAGAAGTTCGCCGGCTACGGCTTCAACAAGTCGCACGCCGCGGCCTACGCGCTGCTCGCCTACCAGACCGCGTACATGAAGGCGCACCACGCTAGCGCGTTCATGGCGGCCAACATGTCGGCGGTGATGGACGACACCGACAAGCTGCGCCAGTTCCGCGACGACGCCGTGGCGAACGGCCTCGCGATGCTGCCGCCCGACATCAACGCCTCGGGCTACCGCTTCGTGCCCGTGGACCTGAAAACCGTGCGCTATGGCCTGGGCGGCGCGCGCGGCACCGGGCGCTCGGCCATCGAGTCGATCGTCGAGGCACGAAAGGCCGGCGCGTTCACGGACCTCTTCGATTTCTGCCGCCGCGTCGACAAGCGCCTCGTGAACCGGCGCTGCCTCGAGGCGCTGGTGCGCGCGGGCGCGTTCGACGGCGTGAATCCGAACCGCGCCAGCCTGCTCGCCTCCGCCGGCCGCGCGATCGAGGCGGCGGAACAGGCCGACCGGGATTCGTCGCAGAACAGCCTGTTCGGCGAAAGCGATCCCGCGCACACTGCGGGCCTGGTGCTGGTCGATTCGAAGCCCTGGGACCTCAAGCAGCGCCTTACCGAGGAGAAAGCCGCGCTCGGCTACTGCCTTTCGGGACACCTGTTCTCGGTCTACGAGCGCGAACTGGCGAATTTCCCGCGCACGCCGCTGGCGAAGGTTTCCGCCGGGGCCGACCGGGTATGGATCGCCGGCGTGGTGTTCTCGGCGCGCGTGCAGATGACGCGCCGCGGCCGCATGATGATGGTGACGCTGGACGACGGCACGGCGCAGCTCGAACTGTCCGTGTTCAACGAACTGTTCGAGAAGCACCGCGACAAGATCAAGGATGACCGCCTGCTGGTGGTGCAGGGCAAGGTGCAGCGCGACGAGTTCATCAACGGCCTGCGCGTGAGCGCCGAGGACGTGCTCGACCTCGCGGCGGTGCGCACGCGTTTTTCGGCGCGCCTGCGCATCGCCATGAACGGCGATACGGACAAGAAGCGCGATCCGAAGCGGCTGATGGAGATGCTCGCCCCCTACCGTGCCGCGGGCGATGGCGGCTGCCCGGTGCTGGTTCACTACGAAAACGAAGGCGCGAGCTGCGACGTGGCGCTGGGCGAGGCCTGGAGGGTGCGCCCCGACGACCTGCTGCTCGGGGAACTATCGGCCTGGCTCTCTCCGGAAGCAGTGCAATTTCAATACGGCAGGTCTGCGCCCTAGTCGTTTTTCCCCCAGCGCACCGCGCAGGCTTCTCCGCGCATCGTGGTCACGAGGGCCCGGTACCAGGGATTCTGCAGGCGTTCCGCCGCGTCGCCGCGCCGCTTGTCGGCGATGAAACCGCCGATCGTCGGGTAGCAGGCTTCCAGCTGGCGGCGCGTGGCGTCGCGCAGGTCGCGGATCGGGAAGGAGCCGCCGTGGCCCAGCGCCGCCGCCAGCAGCGCGCGGCGGATCTCGGCCGCGGCCACGCTCGCGCCCAGCGTCGCCTTGACGCCGAAGCGAACCTCGACGCCGGCCCATTCGCGCGTGGCCCAGCGCAGGCCAGTTTTGGCCGCCTGGTTTTCCACCTCCGCACGGTAGCGGCGCACCGTGATGCCATGCAGCGCGATCCGCCGCTCTTCGGCGAGCAGGCGCACGTCCTTCAGGAATGCGTCGAGCGCTTCCGGCGGCAGCAGGCACTCGATCGCGCATTCAGGGGACTGGGCAGTTGTTTCTTCGCTGATGCGCAGTTCGACCGGGGCCGTTTCGGCCGCCGCGCTGGAGAGCAGCGAATCGATCGACAGCGTCACGCTGTAAAACACGCCGATCACGCCCTGGCCTCCCATCGCGAGGCGAAAGAGCTCGGGGTGGGCGTTCCGGTCCGCGCGGCGCAGTTCGCCGTCGGGCGTGAACAGGGTGAGCGCGGCCACGTGCGCGCTGACCGGAAGCCCGTCGGGCCCCGCGGCCGCCTGCGCCACGGCGTCACCCACCGTCCCGGTCATCCGGGCGAACGCGCCGAGCGCGATCTTGTTCGAGGCCAGGTAGGCGGCGAGCTCGGCCCAGGGCGTGGCGGCCTGCACTTCGACCAGCCTGCGCTTGGCGTCCAGCTGCAGGACGCGGTCCATGCCGGAGCTGTCGAGCCTGACGGCGTGTTCCTTAGCATGCCGCAGCGCGTTGCGCAGGTCGTCGGCGGAGCGCACGCGCACGGTCGGCGTGCGTTGCGGGGTGCTCAGGTCGAATCCGGCGGGAAGGCTCAGCGTGGCGAACATGGCGGTCTCCGGTTGCGTTGTGTTGGACGCATTTCCTCACCAGAGCCGGCGCGCCGCAACGCAAACGACGCAAGTAGCGAAAACCAATACCGCGGGTATGCTGGGGGGCCGTCTTTTCGAGGGCCGCCGTGAAGCCCTTTCTGCGCCGTGGTAAAGTGCGGCGGAACCAAGCACCGTCGGGAGAAAAACATGCGCGCAGCGTTACTGGTCATCGCAGGGCTTGCCCTCGTCGGCTTCATCGCCGTTTCGTTCGTCCTGCCGCAGATGGCGGGTGCGGACGCCAAGGAAGCGGCGCAGGCGCTGGTGACCGGGGCGGAAGCGCCCAAGAAGCAGGTGGAGGCCGCGGCCGCGAAGGCGAGCAACCTCACCGGCGCCGGCGGCGGCATCAAGGTCGCCGCGAGCAGCCATCCGAAATTCGGCGAACTGAAATGGATCGTCGAGAACAACGGCGCGATCCGCGGCTGGAACGAAAAGAACGCGATCGAAATCTCCGTGACGCCGAAGCTCGAAGGCGGCAAGGTCGCCTGGGCCTGCCGCGGCTACCCGAACGCCTCGATGCCCGCCTCCTGCGGCGGCCGCTAGGCCGGGCGGGTCTTCAGCAGTTCCCCGGCGCGCGCGATCGCGGCCGGCAGGTCCGGCAACAGGTTTTCGACTCCCAGTTCTTCGACGAATCCGCTGCGGCGCATGAGCGAGAGCGGGTGTTCGTTCGCGGCGCACAGGACCAGCGCCGCGCCGCGCTTGCGCAGGCTGCGGTGCAGTCCCTCGAGCGTGTCCAGGCAGGTCGAATCCAGGTTGATCACCATGTGCAGGTCGAGGATCAGAACCCGCGGCGGCGGGGCGTCGGCCGGCGTCTCGGTCAGCGCCTCGAGCTTGCCGACGGCGCCGAAGAACAGCGAACCGAAGATGCGATAGGCCGCCACGCCCGGCGGCAGCGGCGCATCTCCACCTTCTGTCGCGCCGACCGGCTCGATCGTGGTGAGCGAAGAAATCCGGTGGATGAAGAAGAGCGCCGCCAGTACCAGCCCGATCTGGACCGCCACCGTCAGGTCGACCACCACAGTGAGCAGGAAGGTCGCCACCATGATGGTGCGGTACTGGACCGAGAACTGCTTCAGGCGCGCGAACTCGCCCCAGTCGCCCATGTTCCAGGCGACGAACAGCAGGATCGCGGCGAGCGCGGCGAGCGGCACGTGCGATGCGAGCGGCGCGGCAAGCAGCACGATGGCAAGCAGCGTGAGGGCATGCACCATGCCGGACACGGGGGAGCGGCCGCCGCTCTGCACGTTGGCGCTGGTGCGGGCGATCGTTCCGGTGGCCGGCATGCCGCCGAAGAACGGCACCACCATGTTGGCGACACCCTGCGCCATCAGTTCCTGATTGGGGTCGTGCCGGTCGTCGATCATGTTGTCGGCGACGCGCGCGCAGAGCAGCGACTCGACAGCGCCCAGCAGCGCGATGGTCACGGCGGGCGCGATCAGGTGGCGCGTGTTGTCCCAGGAGAGGTCGGGCCACGCGAAGGACGGCAGCCCGCCCGGAATGCCGCCGAAACGCGAGCCGATGGTTTCCACCGGCAGGTTAAGTGCCGCTACCGCGACGGTGGCGACCACCAGCACCACCAATGTGGACGGCAGGCGCGTGAGGAGGCCGAAGCGGCCGGGGGCTTTCGCTTCCGGCAGCACCGACGGAATCATGCGCCCGAACGCGGTCCAGGCAGCGATAAGAATGAGGGAGGCGATTCCCAGCGCGACCGTCGGCAGGCTGAGCGTGTCTAGGGCGCCCCCTATGGCGCGGGTCACGCCGAAGAAATCGGCCGGCATCTTCTCGATCTTCAGGCCCAGGAGATCCTTCACCTGCGAGAGCGCGATCAGAACCGCGATGCCGTTGGTGAATCCGATCACGATGGCGACCGGGATGTAGCGGATCAGCGAGCCGATGCGCGTCAGGCCCATGACGAAAAGCAGCACGCCCGCCATCGCGGTGGACACGAGCAGGTTGGCGAGGCCGTACTGCTGCACGATGCCGTAGACGATGACGATGAAGGCGCCGGCCGGCCCGCCGATCTGGACGCGCGAGCCGCCCAGCGCGGAAATCAGGAAGCCGGCGATGATCGCCGTGACCAAGCCCGCTTCCGGCTTCAATCCGGAGGCGATCGCGAACGCAATGGCGAGCGGCAGGGCGATGACGCCCACCGTGATGCCGGCCCCGACGTCGGCTCCCAACTGGTGCCG
>JANNXB010000467.1:0-3841 GCA_031409355.1 Betaproteobacteria bacterium
CCGAATTTGAATCTATGCATCGACGGCTCCTTCAGGGGGTGAGTTTCCGTTTATGGGAGTAACGGTCGGTCCAGTCACTTTCATGGTGCGACTGGATTTTGAATGAAGCGCCACTCTGGAAACAGATTCTCAGTCGGTCCAGTCGCATGATGGTGCGCATGAAAGGCATCAGAAAAATGGGCGTGCTCGGCGTGGGCACCCGCAGCGTCACACTGCGGGATCAGCATTCAACGCAGTAACCCGCTTGTACCAAGCGCCACTTGTACCAAGCGCCACTTGAGAGAATGGTTCCGATGGCATAGTATGCCAATAGTCAATGACACTTGGAGGGTTCTCATGCCGACTCGGAATGTGGTTCTCACGGACCATCAGGCGGACCTGGTCGAGCAACTCGTCGCCTCCGGTCGCTACCAGAACGCAAGCGAAGTGCTGCGCGAAGGACTGCGGTTGATCGAGGGCCGGGATGCCGAGGACAAGGCCCGCCTCAACGCGCTGCGCCACGCTGCCCGCATTGGAATTGCCGACATCGAAGCAGGACGCTTTCGCAGCTTCGAATCGCCAGCCGCGCTCAACCGCCATTTGACTGCAATTTCGAAGGACGCGATCCCCGGGAAGGCTTCCGGGACACGCTCGAAGTGACTGCAGGAGCGCGCCGCTGGACGGTGCGCTTGACGGCGGCCGCCGAGGCCGACTTTCAGGAGATTCTGCGCTGGACGTTGGCGCAGTTCGGTGAAGCGCAAGCGCGCGTATATGCCAAAACACTTTCGGCTGCGCTGAAAGATTTGGCCGCTGGCCCGACCGTCACGGGTGCAAGAGCACGCAACGACATCGCCAAGGGACTGTCCCTACTTCATGTCGCTCGCAAGGGGCGCAAAGGGCGTCATTTCGTCATGTTCCGGATCGGACATGATCAGGACCGTGACGTGATCGAGGTCTTGCGCCTGCTTCATGACGCGATGGATCTGCAGCGCCATCTGCCCCCGACCGACGAGCGCACATAGGAATCTTCCCGCGTCGCTGGAGGCCGGAGCGTGATCGATCGGACGGGCGGCTTGTGCAAGCCGCGACATCGTGGAGGTCATCCAGGCGATCGGCGCCTGACGCGGCGCCCCGTTCAGCCCCGCGTGCATCTCGGGGTGCCCCAAGGTGTACCAAGGCGGCGGTTTTCCCTATGAAGTCCGTCCAGTCCATCATCGGCGCGACGCAGAGCCGGTGGGAATGCGCGGTTTTCTCCACGGGTGGCTGCTATTCTACTGACCCAGACAAGGAAACCTCATGAGCCTTAAAGGCAAGACCCTGTTCATCACCGGTGGCAGCCGCGGCATCGGCCTCGCGATCGCGGTACGTGCCGCGCGCGACGGCGCCAATGTCGTGATCGCCGCGAAGACCAGCGACCCGCACCCGAAGCTCCCCGGCACCATCCACAGCGCGGTCGCGGAGATCGAGAAGGCGGGCGGCAAGGGCCTCGGCATCCAGTGCGACATCCGCGAGGAGGCGCAGGTACTCGCGGCGGTCGAGAAGACGATCGCCACCTTCGGCGGCATCGATGTCCTGGTGAACAATGCCAGCGCGATCCAGCTCACCGGCACGCTCGCCTGCGACATGAAGCGCTATGACCTGATGAACGGCGTCGATGCGCGCGGCACCTACCTCGCCGGCCGCACCTGCATCCCGCACCTGAAGAAGTCGTCCAATCCGCACATCCTCACGCTCAGCCCGCCGCTCGACATGTCGGCGAAGTGGTTCGCGCCGCACGTCGCCTACTCGATCGCGAAGTACGGCATGAGCCTGTGCACGCTGGCCTGGGCGGAGGAGTTCCGGCAGGACGGCATCGCCGCCAATTCGCTCTGGCCGCGCACGACGATCGCCACTGCCGCGGTCCACATGCTGGGTGGCGAAGCGATGATGAAGCAGTCGCGCAAGGCCGAGATCATGGCGGATGCCGCGCACGCGATTCTCAGCAAGCCGAGCCGGGAATTCACCGGCAACTTCTGCATCGACGACCTGGTGCTGCATGCCGCCGGCGTGCGCGATTTCTCGGTCTATGCGGCGGTCCCGGGGGCGACGAAGTTCCTGCCGGACTTCTTTGTTCCGGCGGACACGCCGGCGCTGCCCAGCTAGATCAGGGATACTGGCCGGTCGATTCCGCCCGCAGGCGGGCGAGGCCGGCGAGGCTTTCGGTGAAGGGCGCGGCGACGCCGGCCTTCTTCGCGATTTCCAGGGTGCCGCTTAGCAGGCCGTCGATCTCGAGCCGCTTGCCGGCTTCCATGTCCTGCAGCATCGAGGTCTTGAACGCGCCGAGCTTGCGCGCCATGTCCATGCGCGCCTCCGGGTCGATGTCCGCGTCCACGCCCACCGCGCGGCCAATGGCGAGGCACTCGCGCATGATCGACACCATGTAGGCCTTGACGTGCTCGTCGGCGATGAGGCGGTTGGCGGTGGCGAGCGTCAGCGCCGATACCGGGTTGAAGCTGATGTTGCCGAGCAGCTTGACCCAGAAGTCCTTCTCGATGAAAGGGCTCTCCACCGCCTCGAAGCCGGCCTCTTTTAGCGCCGCGGCGAGGAGTTTCGTCCGTCCCGTGTTTTTCCCGCCGGGCTCGCCGATGATCAGCCGTTGGCCCATGTTGTGGCTGATCAGGCCGGGCTCAGGTGTGGAAGCGGCCAGGTGAACGACGCAGCCGACGATGCGCTCGGTCGGCATGGCGCGCGAGATCGCGCCGCCGGGGTCGAGCGAATCCAATCTCAGCTTGCCGTCGCCAAATGCCAGCCGGTCGAAGAACCACCAGGGCACGCCGTTCATGGCGGTGACAATGGTGGTCGTGTGGCCGAGCAGCGGCGCGATGGCCCCCGCCACGTCGGGCATGCTCTGGCCCTTCACCGCGACGATCACGTAGTCCTGCGGGCCCAGTTCCGCGGTTGTCTCGCTCGCCTTGACCTGAACGGTGCTCACATGCCCGTCGGGCGTGCGGATCCGCAGCCCGTCCTTGCGGATTGCCGTAAGGTGCGCGCCCCGCGCGACGACTGACACTGCATGGCCGGCCTTCGCCAGCCGGCCGGCCATCAGTCCGCCGACCGCGCCGGCACCATAGATACAGATTTTCATGATGTAATTCTATCGTCCGAGGAGAAAAGCCATGTTTGCATTCATGAAAAAAGCGAAGTCCCTCCTGCCTGCCGGCGGAACGCTGCCGGGCCGCGCCGAGAAAATGCGCGTTCCGGAGCGCCATTTCATCAACCGCAACGCGCTCGAGGCGCCGTTTCCCGCGGGCATGGAGCAGGCGGTATTCGGCCTGGGCTGTTTCTGGGGCGCGGAGAAGCTGTTCTGGAGCATCCCCGGCGTCTACAGCACCGCGGTCGGCTATGCGGGCGGCGATACGAAGAATCCGAGTTACGACGAAGTCTGCTCCGGGATGACCAACCACACCGAAGCGGTGCTGGTGGTGTTCGACCCGAAGAAGGTGAGCTACGAGGAACTGCTCAAGGCGTTCTGGGAAGGGCACGACCCGACCCAGGGCATGCGCCAGGGCAACGATTCGGGCACGCAGTACCGCTCGGCCATCTATGCGTATGGGGAGCAGCAACTGAAGGCTGCCCTGGCTTCCAAAGAGGTTTTTGAGAAAGAACTTCTCAAGTCGGGACACGGAAAGATAACAACTGAAATAGCTGCTGCCCCGGAATTCTTCTATGCCGAGGATTACCACCAGCAGTATCTCGGCAAGAACCCGGACGGCTACTGCGGCCTGGGCGGCACCGGCGTTTCCTGCCCCATCGGAGTGCTGGCGAAAGCCTGACCGGTTTCGTGCGCCTCGACAAATGGCTGTGGGCCGCGCGCTTCTTCAAG
>JANNXB010000468.1:0-1504 GCA_031409355.1 Betaproteobacteria bacterium
TACCGGCGCATGTACGGGCCGCTCACCAAGTGGGTGGCGCAGATCGACCGCGTCGAGCGCATTCCGGAATACGTGAGCCACGCGTTTCACACGGCGACTTCCGGCAGGCCGGGCCCGGTGCTGCTCGCGCTTCCGGAGGACATGCTTTTTTCCGATGCGGCGGTCGCTGATGCGCCGCATTTCCGCACCGGCCGCGCCGCGCCTTCGCCGGCGGACATGAAGGAACTGGAGCGCCTGCTCGCGGGCGCCAAGCGGCCGTTCGTGCTGATCGGCGGCGGCGGCTGGACCAGGCAGGCAAGCGACGGCTTGCGAGCCTGGGCCGAGGCAGCCGGCATCCCTGTGGGCTGCGGCTTCCGCTGCCAGGATTACTTCGACAACCGCCATCCGAATTACGCGGGGGATGTTGGTATCGGCGTCAATCCGAAACTCGCGCAGCGCGTGAAGGATGCCGACGTGCTGCTCGTGATCGGCGAGCGCCTGGGCGAGATGACCACCAGCGCCTACACGCTGCTGGATGTGCCCGCGCCGAAGCAGACGCTGATCCACGTGCAATCGGGAGCGGAGGAACTGGGGCGCGTGTACCGCGCGGCGCTGCCGATCAATTCGAATTACGAAGAGTTTGTTCTTGCATTGAAGGGGTTGAAGATCCCTTCCTGGAAAGAACAAGCACAATCGGCTCACGCCGACTACCTGGCCTGGAACAAGACCATTTCGATGCCCGGCACGCTGCATTACGGCGAGGTCATTGCCTGGCTGTCGCAGAACCTGCCCGAAGACGCGATCGTCACCAACGGCGCGGGCAATTTCGCGAGCTGGCTGCACCGTCATTTCCAGTACAAGGGTTGGCGCACGCAACTCGCGCCCACCAGCGGCTCGATGGGCTACAGCGTGCCCGCCGCGGTGGCGGCGAAAATCGCCGAGCCCGGCCGCACCGTGGTCGCGATCGCCGGCGACGGCGAGTTCCTCATGAACGGACAGGAATTCGCCACCGCCATGCAGTACGGCGCGCCGATCATCGTGCTGGTGGTGAACAACGGCATGTACGGCACCATCCGCATGCACCAGGAACGCGAGTATCCGGGCCGCGTCTCAGGGACGGAACTGGCGAATCCGGATTTCGCCGCCTATGCGCGCGCCTTCGGCGGGCATGGCGAAACGGTGGAGCGCACCGCCGACTTCGCGCCCGCCTTTCAGCGCGCGGTGGCTTCGGGCAAACCCGCGGTGCTGGAGCTCAGGATCGATCCCGAGGCGATCACGCCGTCCGCAACGCTTTCCGGCCTTCGCGCTTCCGCTCTGGCGAAAAAATAACTACCGGGTCATCGCGACGAATTCCTTGTCGTCCTGGAGCTTGCGCTCGAATTTCAGGAACTCCCAGTAGCCGCAGCCCTTGCTGTAGGGATAGCCGCGGCAGGCTTCCGGACGGGCCTTGTACACCGTGCAGCGGCGCTCCTTCAGGTCGAAGAACCGGCACACGCTGCCGAAGATATCGTCCTTCTGCTTGCGC
>JANNXB010000469.1:0-3982 GCA_031409355.1 Betaproteobacteria bacterium
CTTATCTGAAAGGTAAGAAATAGACATCTACTTGATTTCCCACTTACCTAGCGGGGGACTGCAGCCAGCGCCAAGCGCTGGCGATGATGGCCTCAATAACCCGGTAGCGCGGTATCCAGCCAAGCATGCGGCGCGCCAAACTCGCATTGCCGACCAGGGCCGGCGGATCGCCGGGACGGCGCGGGCCCTCGCGCAACGGGATTTTCCGGCCCGTGACGCGTTCGGCCGCGGCGATCACTTCGCGCACCGTGAAGCCGCCGCCATTGCCCAGATTGAACGCGGACGCGCCCGGGTTTTTTGCCAGATAGCCGAGCGCGAGCACATGCGCATCCGCGAGATCGGCCACGTGCACGTAGTCGCGAATGCAGGTGCCGTCGCGCGTCGGGTAATCGGTGCCGTGGATCACAAGCTTGCGCCGCAGGCCAGCCGCCACTTCGAGCGCGAGCGGGATGAGATGCGTCTCCGGATCGTGGTCTTCGCCGATCTCGCCCTCCGGGTCCGCGCCGGCGGCGTTGAAGTAGCGCAGGGACACCGATCTCAAGCCGTGCGCGGCCGCGCTGTCGGCAAGCATCTGCTCGACCATGCGCTTGGAATGTCCGTAGGGGTTGAGCGGCGCCTGCGGATGATTCTCCGGGATCGGGACCTTCTTCGGGGCGCCGTAGACAGCACAGGTACTGGAGAAGACGATCTTGCCAACCCCGGCCTCACGCATCGCCTGCAGCAGGTTGATCGTGCCGCCCACGTTGTTGCGGTAGTAGCGCATGGGGTCATCGACCGACTCGCCAACGTAGGCCAATGCGGCGAAGTGCAGCACGGCAAAGGGCCGGTGCTTCCTGATAACGGCAATGAGGCGCGCGGGGCTGAGAAGATCGCCGCGCTCGAAGCTGCCCCACTTGACCGCCCAGGCGTGGCCGCGGCTCAGGTTGTCGTACACGACCGGCAGGTACCCGGCGCGCGCGAGGGCTTTGCACGCGTGGCTGCCGACGTATCCGGCGCCGCCGGTGACCAGCACCCGCTTGCGGGTATCGGATTTCCTCATGGCAAGGAGCGGCTATTCGCTCGCAAATCGTTTCACGCCTGCTTTCCTGGCGGCCTTGTGCAGATCCTGATCGAGCGTCGCCAGCGGCAACCCCTCCCGCATGGCAAGCTCCAGGTAAGAAGCATCACAGGCGGAGAGCCGGTAGCGGCGTGCGATCTGAAACGTATCCGAAAGCGCCTTGGAAAAGGTCGCCCGGTCCGCGCCGATGTCCATCGCCTCCAGCATTTCAAGGAAGGCTTCGCTTTGCGCTTCCCTGACCAGTCCCTTCGCTTCCGCCCCGGCAAGGACGTTGGCTACTTCAAGCCCCCACGTCACCGGCACCAGCGCGCTCGTTTCCGCCTGCCGCATGGCGGCCAGGACTTTGACGGCATAGGCGCGTTCGGCGGGTTTGCCGTCGAGAAACAGCCAGCACATCGCCACCGAGGCGTCGAGCACGAAGTTCACGCACGCCCTTGTTCGATGAGCTCCCTGATATTCACGGCGCCGCGCACCGGGTTTTCCCGCATGAACGCCATGAATTTTTCAACCGCGGCGGACTTGTCCTTCGGTTTCACGCTCTCGCTGGGAACGAGGTCGGCCATCGCCTCGCCGCGATTGGTGATCGTGAAGCGCTTGCCCGCCTTTACTTGCCGCAGCAGCTCGGGCAGTCTGGTCTTGGCCTCGTAGGCGCCGATTTCGGTTTTCATGCGGAACCCCCTCGGATAGGAGTAGACCAGTGTGTAGACCAGTCTGAGATGTGTCAAGCCTTTCTCCTGGCGGTACGGGTAGTTGCCCTGTGGTGGAGGGGGTTGTTGTGCTGGTCTCTGGCCCTTGCCATCGGTTTGCTGGCGGCGCCTGTTGCCGACGCGCAGACGAAGCCAAAATCCGCGAAAGCCAAGCCGGCAAAACTCAAGCCAGCAAGGCCACCCGCCGCGGCCGAGCACGACCCGCTGACCGAGTGGGAACTGGTGAACGGCGCTGCCATCGAACTGCGGGCGAAAATCGTGAAGCAACCCCGCAACGACACCCTGCGCCAGCAGATGGCCGGCCTGGCCATTCGCTCTGCCGTCGGCGCCGAGCGCGCGCTGGCGATCGGCGACGCCTCGCTGTTCGATTCTTACCGCGTGCAGTTCCGGGAGCAATTCCAGGACGCGCACTGGCGCCTGGGGCCCATGGCCGGCCAGGGCGGCGGGCCGGCCGAGTACGCCCGGGGCGTGCTCGCGTTGCACGGTTATTTCAAGGCGCCGGACGTCGCGGACGCCTGTCAGCACTTTGAGGCGTCGTTCGGCCGGAGGTACGCCGGCGCGAAATTCCGTCTGTCGCAATGCCTGGAGAAGGACGACCCAGCGCGCGCCGCGGCGCTCATGCGCGAAGCGGCCGATAGCGGGCATCCGGCCGCTGCGGAGTTGCTTGGCCGCGCCTGCCTCGAAGCCAAGCCGCCGCAGGCAGACTGCGCCTGGGAGCGGCTTACGATGGCTGCCGCCGCCGGCCGCCCCTCAGCGCAGAGTGTGCTGGCATGGATGTACTCCCAAGGCGTGGGCGGAAGGTCCGACCCGGCCCGGGCGGCGCGGCTCTACCTCCAGGCGGCGCGCGCGGGCGACGCCTCGGCACAGAACAACGCGGGCGAGCTTTATGAATCCGGCCGCGGCACGAAAGTAGACCCCAAGCTGGCGTTCGACTGGTACCGGAAGGCGGCTGAAGCGGGATTCCCTGCCGCTCAGTTCAACCTGGGGCGCCTCTATGCGGCCGGAACGGGCGTGCCGCGCGATATCGCCGAGTCACGCAAATGGCTGGAAAAAGCCGAGCAGGGCGGAATTTCATCCGCGCGCCCCCTGTTAGATTGGATGGACAAGGAAACAATGGACAAGGAAAAAGCTGACAAATGACTGGCAAACAAATAGCATAGAGAAAATCCAGTTTGCGAATCACCCTCAGCTGTTGATGTTGCATTGCAATACGTTGTGCTCGTACAACAGCTGGAGCCTGTTCCTAAGGTTATTTAGTTGGAATATGCTCTAAGTTCGCGTAAAACAAGGGTTAAGCAATCTTTAAAAATTCTTCAATGCCAAATTGCAAGGCGTTTGCGGGCCTTACCGTGGTCGCGGTTTTCGCTGCTGGGTCGGCGCTCGCGCAGACACCGGCTACGACATCCGGTCCGGGCGGCATTCCGGTCGGCCCGCTCACGGTATATCCGGGCGTTGATCTGGCGCACGGCTACAACGACAACCTGTTCCTGCGCCCGACGGCGACCTCCAGTTCGAGCTACACGATCGTCAGCCCGTACGTGCGCGCCGAAGCCAAGACGGGGCCGCATAAATTCGACTTCGGCCTGCGCATCGACAGCGGGCGCTTTCACTCCAGCCCGGCGGACAGCTACACCGACTACGCCTTAGTTGGCACCGGCGACATGGTGTTTTCCGGGCGTGCCGGCCTGAAGCTGCGTGCCGAGCACAAGCGCGGGCACGATCCGCGCGGCTCCACCGACCGCGGCATCTCGGCTGCGCCGGACGAATACGACAACACCGGCATCAGCGGCGTATTGCGCTATGGCGCGCAAGGCGCGCGCGGCCGGATTGAGATCGACGGCGCCGCCAATTCGCGCAGCTACGTCAACAATCGCGCGACCACTCAGGCCAGCGACCGCGACACCGTCGGCGGGGGCGGGACGTTCTTCTGGCGCGTCATGCCGCGTACCGAAGTGCTCGCGCAGATTGGCTACTCCGACATCAATTACAAGCTCGCTTCGTCGACGCAGGATTCGACGGAAATGCGCTATCTCGCCGGCGTTAAGTGGGAAGCCACCGCGGCCACCACCGGCACCGTCAAGTTCGGCCACCAGACCAAGAAATTTGATTCGGCGGCGCGGCAGGATTTTTCCGGCAGCAGCTGGGACGTGGGCGTGCGCTGGAGCCCCCTGACCTACTCGGTGTTCGACTTCGTCACCAGCAAGCAGACCGGCGAATC
>JANNXB010000470.1:0-1957 GCA_031409355.1 Betaproteobacteria bacterium
CACCGGCACGCCGGCCTTGATCATCGCCTGCTTGGCGCTGACCTTGTCGCCCATCAGGCGGATGTTCTCCGGGCGCGGGCCGATGAAGACGAAACCGCTCCCCTCTACTTTCTCCGCGAAATCCGCGTTCTCCGAGAGAAAACCGTAGCCCGGGTGGATCGCTTCCGCGTCGGTGACTTCAGCCGCGCTGATGATCGCCGGTATGTTCAGGTAACTCGCCGCCGCGGGCGCGGGCCCGATGCAGACCGACTCGTCGGCGAGCTTCACGTATTTGGCCTCGGTATCGGCCTCGGAATGCACCACCACCGTGTGGATGCCCATCTCGCGGCAGGCGCGCTGGATGCGCAGCGCGATCTCGCCGCGGTTGGCGATGAGAATCTTTTCGAACACTTATTTCTATCTATCCAATGATGAAGAGCGCCTGCCCGTACTCGACCGGCTGGCCGTTCTCGACCAGGATCGCCTTGACGGTGCCGGAGGCGTCGGACTCGATCTCGTTCATGAGCTTCATGGCCTCCAGCACGCAGATCGTTTCGCCCGCCTTGATCGTGGCGCCGACCTCGACGAAGGGTTTCGCGTCAGGCGACGGCGATCGGTAGAAGGTGCCCACCATCGGCGACTTGACGACATGGCCCTCCGGAGCTGCCTCGGGTACCGGCGCGGCAATGGGAGCGGCAGGTGCAGCCGCGGGGGCGCTCGCCGGAACGGCAACGACCGGCGGCGCGCCGCCGGCCAGGGGGGTAACGCTGACCGCCCCGCCGCGCGAGATGCGGACCTTTTCCTCACCCTCGGTGATCTCCAGCTCGGCAATGCCCGATTCCTGGACCAGGTCGATCAATTTCTTCAGCTTGCGCAGATCCATGGTTTTTCCTCCTCCCGGCGGATGTCTCCCGCCGTCCGGACTGGCTATCGGGACTTCAGCCGCGTAATGGCGTAGTCGAGCGCGAGGTCGTAGCCGCGGCTTCCCAGCCCGAGCACGCTGCCGACCGCGACCGCGGTGAAATGGGAATGGGCCCGCCACGGCTCGCGCGCATGGATGTTGGACAGGTGGACTTCGACGAACGGGATCTGCACCGCCGTCAGGGCATCGCGCAAGGCGATGCTCGAGTAGGTAAAGGCGGCCGGGTTGAGGATGATGAACCCTACCCCGTCGCGCTTGGCCTGCTGCACCCGGTCCACGATCACGCCTTCGTGGTTGGTCTGGAAGCACTCCACCCTGATTCCGGCTGCCTTACCCGTCGCCGCGAGGCGACGCTCGATCATCGGCAGGGTTTCCTTGCCGTAGAGGTGTGGTTCCCGGGTGCCCAGCAGGTTCAGGTTCGGCCCGTTCAGGACCAGGACTGTTTTAGATTTTGGTTTTTTCATCGTGATCGCCGCAGAAGACGGCATTTTAGCCGAAATTGAGCCCTTCTCTTCTGCCCTGTCCGGCTCAGGACCGGAACAATGGCCCGAGGATCGTGTCCAGATCGCTCTGATGGAAGGCGCCCAGTTTCCGGTGCAGGACGCTGCCCTGCCGGTCAGCAACGACAGTATAGGGCAGGCCACCAGAGCTGTTGCCCAGCTTGCGCATCAGGTCCAGGCCGTCCGCCTCTGCCAGGAGGATCGGGTAGGAGATCTTGAGAGATGTGGTGAAATCACGGACTTTAGTAGCATTATCGATGGCGATGCCGACAATTTCGAGGTTGGCAGGCTTGTATTTCTCGCGCGCAGCCATCAGAAGGGGGATCTCCTCCCGGCAGGGGGCACACCAGGTCGCCCAAAAATTGCAGACCAGGATCCGGCCCTGCCACTCCTCCAGCTTGCGCCGCTTGCCGGCGAGGTCGACGAAAGTGGCCGAATGAAGTGCGGCATTGCCGCCCGCATTCCCTCCCTCCTCCTTCGTCGAACGAATCAGAATCGGCCCGACCAGGAATCCCGCCGCGGCCGCAGCTACGCCAGCGGCGCCGAGGATCAAGGC
>JANNXB010000471.1:0-3341 GCA_031409355.1 Betaproteobacteria bacterium
CATATCTCGGTGGAAGCGGGCTACTGGAATTTCGGCCAGCTCGACCTGTCGGCGGGTGTCACTGCGCCGGCCCCGACCGTATTGCGGCGCACTTACCGCGCCGACGGCTATGGCGCCGACGCGGTAGTCTGGCTGCCGGTCTACAACAGCTGGTCGGGTCTGGTGAAAGTCGGCGCCATGCTGACCAACGTCAAGGCGAGCGCCAGCGAGCCCGGCGGCGGCCTTACCGCGCTGCCGGCCGAATCGGCGCGCACGCTCAACGCACACTGGGGTGTTGGTCTGGAGTACCGGTTCACGCCTGCGGGTGCCGTCCGCATCGAGTACGAAACCGTTCGCAAAGTGGGCGACGAATCGAAGTTTGGCACCGCCGATGTCATACTGTGGACGGTAGGAGCGAACTACCGGTTCTAGCTCTTCAAGCATGCGGCGCAGCGACTTCGACATCACCGACAGAGTCCGCACCACCGACCCCATTGACGTCGGCGACGAGATTTTGCGCCTGTACCTCGGCCTTTATCCTGGCGGCAAAGTCCGCCCCATCGAGCGCGCGTTCAAGGATCTGTCGCTGCTCTATCATGGCAAGCATCCGGATTTCCACCCCTGCGACACCGAGTACCACGATATCCAGCATGTGCTCGACGTAACTCTGACCATGGCGCGCCTGCTCGACGGCTACGCGCGCGGCCACAAGCGTGAAGCACCGCTGCCGGCGGTTTTTTTCAGCGTTGGCGTGATTACCGCGTTGTTCCACGATATGGGCTACCTGAGGCGCCGCAACGACCGCAAGCACCGCTACGGCGCCGAATACACGCTCACGCACGTTACGCGCGGATCGCATTTCCTGCGCGCTTACCTGCCACGCATCGGATTGAAGAAGTACGCGGCCGCCGCTGCTCAACTGATCCATTTCACCGGCTATGAGCGCAAGGTCGATACCATTCGCCTCGATGACCCGCTGTTGCGCCGTGTCGGCGAGATCCTCGGCACCGCCGACGTCATCGCGCAGATGTCCGACCGTTGTTACCTCGAAAAATGCCGTGATCGCCTGTATCCGGAATTCGTGCTCGGCGGGCTCGCCCGCCGCAAGCTGCCCAGTGGCAAGACTCTCGTCGTATTCCGCTCGGGCAGCGATCTGGTGCGTAAGACCGCGGGCTTCTATCGCAACGCCGCCAAGCGCCTCGATGAGCAGCTCCACAGCGCCTACCGGTATGCGGAGAAGCACTTCCGCAGCAGAAGGAATATCTACATCGAGGAAATGAACAAGAACGTCAGCTACGCGGAGATCCTGGCCGACGCGTCTCCAGGGCGGCAGCTGCGCCGCCATCCGCCGAGCACGTTGCAGCCGCGCGTGCGCGCATACCCGGAGAACTTGGTAATCGTCTGAGCGTGGCCCCTCCGGTAGCGGCGCTCGCGGGGCCGGAATGTTTTACAGATATTTGCACAGCCCATGGCGTTTCAGGAGTCCAATGAGCTTGCTGGATTCCACGACACGGATTGCGAGGCTGCCATGGCTACCACTGACGACACTCTCGATGCTCTATCTGAAATGGACCGTTTCGTGAGGCTCATGGCGGTTGCATCGGGAACAGATGGAGTCGTTGCTGTTGTTCGCGCTTACCTCGCGGGCTGGTCAAAAAGGCGCGTGCGCCGCCTGCAGGCGACTGACGCGGGATGGGCGCCATTCGACGAGTACCAGCAGCCATTCACGATTTCGAGCGTCACTGACGTGCGGCAGATTGGCGGTGCGGTGCGCATCCGCTGCAGGGAACTCAGAGCCTCGGACATCGCGATCGCACCCGAACTGCTGGAACTCGATCTGTTTTTCTTCTTCGCCGAGGAAAGCCTGGCGGGCTACGAACCGGCCCGTTCACTGGCCTCACGGGTAACGCCGGCGCATCGAAGCGGCCTCAGACTCGTCGACTCAAGTCGACCTCATGCCGCCTGAGTTCCGCCAGCGGCAGCATCGCCAAGGTCTCCTCGTGCGTCGCTGCAAGCACCATGGGCGGTGCGGCGCCGGCGTCAAGCGCCTCTTTCCAGCGTCCCGCGCATAGGCACCGCTGATCGCCGACCTTTAGTCAGGCCGGCCGCAGGAAGAACCTGAGCATTTCGCGGCTGGCGTCGGGCCCGAGCGGGTCCGCGTAGGAACCGCTCCTGCTTCCGCCCGACCATGCATGGCCCGCGCCATGCACCAGCCAATGCTCCAGGGCGGGCCTGCCGGAGCCGCCAGCCTCGATCGTTCGCGTGTACGTCCTGCCGCTTGCTTCGCCGCTTTCCACCGTCCGGGCGGCGAACGCATGCTCGCCGTTGCTCGGGTGCACCGTGGTATCGACATCGCCGTGGAACACGATGGTGGGCACGGCGAGGGGCATCGACTCACCGCACAGCGGGTCCGCGCGCCGCGTTCCGACGCGCATCGCGGCGAATGCGGAGCCGACGTCATGCGCGGCGCCGTACGGCAGTCCCGAATGGATGCCCGCCGCGGCGTACAGTTCGGGATAGGTCTGTCCCATGATCGCCGCCATCGCCCCGCCGGCCGACAGGCCGGCGACGTAGACGCGGCGCGGATCGACGTCGTACTGCGCGATCACGTCGCGCGTGATTCCGGCGATGAGCGAAGGCTCGCCGCGCTCGCGCTGCTGGTCCGCGCTCTGGAACCAGTTCCAGCAGCGCGACGCGTTGGCTGCGGCCGGCTGTTCCGGATATACGACGATGAAGCCATGCTCGTCCGCCAGCGCGTTCATCCGCGTGCCGGCGGCGAAGTCATCCGGGTTCTGCTTGCAGCCATGGAGCATCACGACGAGGGGTCGCAGCTGGCCTTCGTTGCGCGCCGGGACGTATACCTTGTACGCGCGGTTGCCGTGGGAATTGCTGTAACTCGCGCGGACGAACTTGCCCGCAGCGAGGGCGGGCGGCGGCGCGGCGTCGAGCGCCGGCAATGATCGCCTCGCGGAATGGAATCCAACCCGGCTGACGACGCGTCGCAACCAGTTCATGTGGGGTAGGACAACGTCCGCCGGCGATTGTTGCATTGCAGCATGGATTAATTCTAATCCACGGCATGCCTTTTCAGCTCATCCAGCGGCAGCATCGCCAGGGTTTCCTCGTGGGTCGCCGCGAGCAACACGGGCGGCGCCATGCCGGCATCCAGCGCCTCCTTCCAGCGCCCGGCGCACAGGCACCATTGGTCGCCAGGCTTTAGGCCGGCGAAGCCGTGCTCGGGCGCGGGCGTGCTCAGGTCGTTGCCGCACTTCTTCGAGAACGCGAGAAACTCGCGCGTCACCCGGACGCAGACGACGTGCATGCCCGGATCGTCGTAGCCGGTGTTGCAGCAACCGTCGCGG
>JANNXB010000472.1:0-2064 GCA_031409355.1 Betaproteobacteria bacterium
TGATCGAGTACCAGATCAAGGAAGAGCTCTACACCTGGGAAGAAGGCAAGCGCGCGCCGCGCGTGGTCGGGAAATTCGACGACAACGGCGAATGGAGCCAGGCGCAGGGCCAGCCCGCCGGAACCTGGCTGCTGCCCGCCCACTACGAGCACTCGCCCGCCATCGTCGCCAAAGCGATAGCGCAGCGGCTTTTGAAGTTGAATATGACTTCTTCTTTGGGAAGTCGATTCAAAGAGCAGCTTGCCTTCCTTGAATTCAAGGAAAAGGCACTCGCCAAGCCGCGCGTCACCTCGATCCGCCAGCCCTACTTCTGCTCCGGCTGCCCGCACAACACCTCCACCCGGGTGCCCGAAGGCAGCCGCGCCACCGCCGGCATCGGCTGCCACTTCATGGCGGTCTGGATGGACCGCAGCACTTCGACGTTCACGCACATGGGCGGCGAAGGCATGACCTGGGCGGGGCAAGCCGCCTTCACCAACGAAAAGCACATCTTCGCCAACCTCGGCGACGGCACCTATTACCACTCGGGCCTGATGGCGGTGCGAGCGGCGGTCGCGAGCAAGGTCAACATGACCTACAAGATCCTCTTCAACGACGCGGTGGCAATGACCGGCGGCCAGCACCACGACGGGCCGCTCGATCCGGCGATCATCTCGCGCCAGATCGCGGCCGAAGGCGTGACCCCGATCGTGATCGTGACCGACGAACCGGACAAATATCCCTCCGGCACCAACTGGGCGCCGGGCATCACCATCCGCCACCGCGATGAACTCGATACCGTGCAGCGCGAAATGCGCGAATTGCCCGGCGTGTCGGCGATCATCTACGATCAGACTTGCGCCTCGGAGAAGCGCCGCCGCAGGAAGAGGAACGAGTTTCCTGATCCGGCGAAGCGCGCGGTGATCAATGAGATGGTGTGCGAAGGCTGCGGCGACTGCAGCGTGAAATCCAACTGCCTGTCGGTCGAGCCGCTCGAAACCGAATACGGCCGCAAGCGCACCATCAACCAGTCCACCTGCAACAAGGATTACTCCTGCGTCAAAGGCTTCTGCCCGAGCTTCGTCACGATCGAGGGCGGCCAGCTCAGGAAAGGCAGGAAGGCGGCGAAGGACGGCGATGATTTCCCCGCCCTTCCCGAAGCCGCGCCGATGAACCTCGCCGCGCCTTACGGCGTCGTAATCACCGGCATCGGCGGCACCGGGGTGATCACCATCGGCCAGATCCTCGCCATGGCGGCGCACCTCGAAGGCAAGGGCGTGTCGGTGCTCGACATGTCCGGCCTCGCGCAGAAGTACGGCGCCGTGATGTCGCACGTAAAAATCGCTTCCAGGCCGGATGACCTGCACGCCGCACGCATCGGCATGGGCGACGCTGGCCTGGTGATCGGCTGCGACCTGGTCGTCACCGCGAGCGTGGAAGCGCTCTCGCGCATGGGCCCGGATCGCGATGGGCAGGCGGGAACCCGTGCCGTGGTGAACGCCACCACCTCGCCCACCGCGGAATTCGTCAAGAATCCGAACTGGCAGCTGCCCGGCAGCGACCTTACGCACGACATAGGCGCGGCTTGCAGCGGAAACGCGGCTTTCGTGCCGGCCGCCGAGCTCGCCACCGCGCTCATGGGCGACTCGATCGCCACCAACATGTTCATGCTCGGCTATGCCTACCAGAAGGGCTGGGTGCCGCTCTCCTCCCTGGCGCTGGAGCGCTCCATAGACCTGAATGGAATCGCCGTGGAGTTCAACCGCAAGAGCTTCACCTGGGGACGCCGCGCAGCGGTCGACCTTGAGCGCGTGCGACGCATCGCCATGCCGGCGGATGTGATTCCGATCGAGCAGCATTTCTCGCGCAACCTCGATGAGCTGATGGAACGGCGTGCGCAGTTCCTCAACGGCTACCAGGACGCGGCGTACGCCTCGCGCTATCGGGAACTGGTGGAGAAAGTCCGCAAAGTGGAGAACGAGAAAGCCGGCTCCACGAAGCTGGCGGAAGCGGTGGCGCGTTACTACGCCAAGCTGCTCGCGTACAAGGACGAGTACGAAGTCGCGCGCCTCTACACCGATGGCG
>JANNXB010000473.1:0-3255 GCA_031409355.1 Betaproteobacteria bacterium
GGCGCTCTTCGCCACCGCGGTCCATTTCTCGACGTCCGCGCGCAGCACCGCTCCGAGTTGCGCGGGCGTGCTGCCCACCGGCTCTATGCCGAGACCGGCCATGCGCTCGGCCACGTCGGGCAGGCGCAGGATCGCGGCCACCTGCTGCTGCAGCCGCTCGACCAGGGCGCGCGGCGTGCCCGCGGGCGCGAACAGGCTCGTCCAAAGCACCACCTCGAAATCGGGAATGCCGGCCTCGACCATGGTCGGCGACCCGGGCAGCACGGGCGCGCGCGCCTTCGAGGTCACCGCGAGCACGCGCAGCTTGCCGGCCTTGATCTGGCCCACCGCGGGAGGCGCATCGACGAAAGTCATCTGCACCTCGTTGGACATCACCGCGGCCACGGCCTGCGCGCTGCCCTTGTAGGCGATGTGGTTGACCGAGATGCGGGCGCGCAGCTTTAGCAGTTCCATCGCGAGCTGGAACGGCGTCGATCCCGCGCTGTAGTTGAACTTGCCGGGGTCCGCTGCGGCCAGCTGCACCAGCTCCTTCACGGATTGCGCCGGCAGGGAAGGGTTCACCGCCAGCACCAGCGGGAACGAACCCAGCATGGTCACGGGCTCGAAATCGCGCAGCGGGTCGTAGGACAGTTTCGAATACAGCCCGGGGTTGAACGCCATCGCGCCGCTCGCGCCCACCAGCAGCGTGTAGCCGTCGGGCGCGGCGCGCGCCACGAATTCGGTGGCGATGATCGCGTTGGCGCCGGGCTTGTTGTCGATCACGACCGGCTGGCCCCACTGCTCCTGCAGCTTGGCGCCGACCAGGCGCGCGAGGATGTCGTTTGCGCCGCCGGGCGGGAAGCCCACCACGAGGTGCACGGGTTTCGATGGCCAAGCGGGCTGCGCGATGGCGCTGCACGCCATCGCCGCCACTATCGTCATCATCGTCAACAGGATTTTTTTCATTTGAACTTCCCCCCAATGCTAATGCGGAACGATGTGGGCGTGGAGCAATGCGGAACGGCCGGCGCGTACTTGTTCCAGGCAGCGTGCAATCGCTGCTGGCACATCGGACGGCTCGCGCACGGTTTCGCCATGCGCGCCCGCGGCCTCGGCGATTTTGGCGAAGGACATGCCCTGCGCGAGTTGCGACTGGAACGCGCCGCTGCGCTTCGCGTCGCCCTCGGGGTGCATGCGCAGGGTCGCTTCCTTCACCGCCGCCCAGCCGCCGTTGTCGAGCACCAGCGTGAAGATCGGCAGGCGGTATTGCGAGGCGACCGCGAAGACGGCTTCCGGGTTGCAGAAGTAGAAGCTGCCGTCGCCCACGACCTGCACCACCGTGCGACTGGGCTGCGCGAGCTTCATGCCGAGCGCCATGCCGCCGGAAAAGCCAAGCCCGCCGCCGGCCAGGCCGATCAGCGTGCCGGGCTTTGTGCGCGGCACCTGGTTGAACACGGCGAGGGTGTTGCGGATCGCTTCGTTCAGCACGATGTCCTCGGGCGCAACGGCGCGGCCGAGTTCCGCGCAAAGGTAGTGCGGGTTGATGCGCCCGGCCGAGCCCTTGTCGGCAGCGAGCCGCGCCACGCCTTCCATGCGCTGCTTGTGCGCGGCGGCAAGTGCCTCGATCCGGCTGCGCGCGGCGGCGGTGAACTGCGGCGTTGCGCGGGCGCGCAGCGCATCGAGCAGTTGCGCGAGAATC
The DNA here is from genome assembly GCA_031409355.1 of Betaproteobacteria bacterium. GTDB lineage: Bacteria > Pseudomonadota > Gammaproteobacteria > Burkholderiales > SG8-39 > RBG-16-66-20. The sequence continues at coordinate 1,679 of JANNXB010000473.1, forward strand.
AGATTGCTGTCGCCTTCGATGCGCAGGTTGCTCGCGAATCCCCACATCGGGAAGCCGCGCTTCACCGCGTCGACGTCGATGTGCGCCCACCAGCCAGGGTTGTCGGCCGGATTTTCCTTCATGTCCTTTGGGATCCACGGCACGTCCACGTCGACCATCAGCCCGCAATCGGACTGCGCCACATCGGTGCCCGGCATGAAGCCCGCGAAGCAAGGGGAATCGTGCGGAATGTTCAAGTGCAGCGGATTGAACTCGAACACGCGGATGCCCGCGAAGCGCGCCAGCTCGTCCAGCAGCGCGACGCAGTCCGGGTTGCGCCCGGCATACGCGGTGACGAGAACCGGATCGCGCGCCGCCAGCAGCCGCTCCGCAAGCGCCGCCACGGCGGCGGGATCGGCGCCGCCCGCGGCCACCGGCCCGAAGCGCTGCTCGGGAAACGAGCGCACCGCAGCAGCGTCCCAGCTCTCGGCGAGCGTCTCGCGCGGCAGCATCATGTAGACCGGCCCCTTCGGGTCGCTTTGCATGAGCGTATGCGCGCGGCGCAGCGCTTCCTTGGCGACCACGCCGGTGGGCAGGGTGTATTCCCATTTCACGTACGGGCGCACCAGGCTTGCCTGGTCGAAAGGTTCCTGCACGAAATGCACGTAGGTATCGCGCGAACCGGGCAGCTCCCCGCGCATCGTGTGCGGCGACTTGCCCGCCATCAGGAGCACCGGAATCCGCGCGCGGTACAGGTTGTGCAGCGCCATCGCCGCGTTCGCCGTGCCTGCGTCGACGTGCACCAGCACGCCCTGGCCGCGGCCTGTGGCAAGCGCATAGCCCGCCGCCATGTGCACGGCGACGTTCTCGTGCGGGCACAGGATCGTATTGGGGAATGCCCGCCCTTCCGTGCGCCAGCGCGCCATGGCCTCGATCAGCGGCGCATGGTCGGTGCCCAGGTTGCAGAACAGGTGCTCGATGCCGAGCTCGTTCAGCCCTTCGAGAAAGTAGTGGGCGGTGCTGTGCATCACGCCCTTCGAAAGGCCCTGTGCACCAGCCCGCCGACGATCATCGCGCTCACGAAGACGATGGATTCCATGGAGAGCGTCGAGAGCGCGGTGAGCGCGGGGCCGGGGCAATAGCCCGCGATGCCCCAGCCGATGCCGAACAGGGCGGCGCCGGCAACGAGAGGGAAATCGATGTCCTTGCGAGTAGGAAGTTCGAATTTCCCACGGAAAAATCCAAAGCCAACCAAGGTAACGGCAACAGCCCCTGCCATCACGAGCATCAGGCTCGCGTCCCAGTTGCCCGTGATGTCGAGGAAGCCGAGCACTTTCTTCGGGTTCGCCATGCCCGAGACCCAGAGGCCGATGCCGAACAGGAATCCGGCCCCAAGCGCGGAGGCGAGCGGCTTCATGACGCGACCCCGAGGAGATGGCGCGTCACGTAGGCGGCGGCCATGCCGCTTGCCATGAAGACGATGACCGCCACCAGCGAGCGGGCGGAAAGGCGGCCGAGGCCGCAGACGCCGTGGCCGCTGGTGCAGCCGCCGCCCATGCGCGTGCCGAAGCCGACCAGCAGGCCCGCCGCGGCGGCCC
>JANNXB010000474.1:0-4699 GCA_031409355.1 Betaproteobacteria bacterium
TTCGGCTTCCAGGACCTGGCGCGCGACTATGTCGGTCGGGACCCGGCGGTCGTCGAGAGCGTTGGGGTGTTGCTGAAGCTGCACTCGGCGCCGATGTACTTCTATCGCCGCGGGCGAGGGCGTTTCCAGGCCGCGCCGGAGGACACGCTAAAGCTCGCTCTGGCCGGCGTGGAGAAGAAAAGGTTGCTGCAGGAGCGCATCGCGGGCTGGACGGCGCAGCTCGCGCGCTTCGAATGCCCGCCCGAAATCGCGCTGCTGCGAGACGAGTTGCTCTACGCGCCGGACCGCGCCAAGGCTGAAACCAAGGCGCTGGAGCAGGCCTGCGCCCAGGCCGGACTGACGACGGCGCAGCTGTTCGAGCGCTGCGGCATGCTGGGCGACAGCCACGAGTTCCACCTCGGGCGTTTCGTGCACGAGTTCTATCCGAAAGGCACAGGCTTCGCGCCGCACGATGCGCCCGTGCTGCCGGAGGACCTGCCGCTCGCCGAGAGCGAGGCCTTCAGCCTGGACGACATCGGCACCACCGAAATCGACGACGCCTTCTCGGTCAGGCGCGTGTCCGACGACGAACTGCGCATCGGCATCCATATCGCCGCGCCCGGCCTCGCGTTCGCGCCCGGCTCGGCGCTCGACGCCATCGCGCGCGAACGGCTCTCGACCGCCTACACGCCGGGCCGCAAGTTCACCATGCTTCCCGACGACGCTGTGGCGCGCCTGTCGTTGGATGAGGGGCAGGTGCGCCCGGTCGTTTCGCTCTACCTGAACGTCGGCGCGAAGGACTTCATGCTGCGCGGCCGGCATACGAAACTGGAACGCGTGAAGGTGGCCGCCAATCTGCGCCATGCCGCGCACGATGCGCTGAATGCCGCGTTTGAGGAGAGCGGGGCGGGCGGGGCGAATCCGGTCCGCCACGGGCTCCCCTTCGAGGCGGAACTGCACACGCTATGGCAACTGGCCCTCGCGCTGGAGGTACGCCGCGGCAAGCCGAGCGTCAACGCCGCCAACCTGGACTACGTTTTCCGCGTCGAGGACGGACGGGTGGCGATCGAAGCGCGCAAGCGCGGCGCGCCGCTCGACAAAGTCGTGTCCGAACTCATGATCTTCGCCAATACCAGCTGGGGCGAGCAGCTCGCCGAGAAGGACATCGCGGGCATCTACCGCGTGCAGTCCTCGGGGAAAGTCAGGCTGAGCGTGCACGCGGAGATGCACGAAGGCCTGGGCGTGTCGTCCTACGCCTGGATGACCTCGCCGCTGCGCCGTTATGTGGACCTCATCAACCAGTGGCAGCTGGTGGCCGGCGTGCGCGGGCAGCGCCCGACCTTCGCGCGCAACAGCGAGTCGCTGCTCACGGCCCTGCGCGCCTTCGAATTGACCACCGCGGGCTACGACGAGCACCAGCGCGCCCTGGAGCATTACTGGTGCCTGCGCTGGATCGCACAGGAGCAGGTCGCGCGGATCGACGCCACGGTGCTGCGCGAGAATCTGGTCCGTTTCGACGGCCTGCCGCTGGTGCAGCGAGTGCCTTCGCTCCCGGCGCTGGACCCGGGCACGCGCGTGCGCCTGGCGCTTGAACCGCCCGACCTGATCGGGCGCACTTTGGCCTGCACTTGGCAGGAGACGCTAGGGCAGGTTTCTCTGTAAAAGCCTAAAATGGCAGAAGAACTTTGCCGTCCGAGGTAAATTTGCACGGCATTACCGCGAACATGCTGCTGGACCCGCGCGAATACTGGAGCGGCCTCGACCGCCAGTCCCGCGTGCTGGCGATATCGGTTGCCGTGTCCATCTTCCTGCATGCGGTCCTGCTGACGATCCACTTCCGCTTTCCCGAAACGCTGCGCTGGAAATCGGAAAGCCAGCCGCTGGAAGTGATCCTGGTCAATGCCAAATCGCGCGACAAGCCCTCGCGCGCCAAGGCGCTGGCGCAGGCCAACCTGGATGGCGGCGGCAATACCGACGAGAACCGGCGCGCGACCAGCGCCGCGCCCGTGACCAACCCGCGCGATCCGGGGCGCGACCTGGCCGACACGCGGCGCCGCCAGCGCGAGCTCGAGGCGCAGCAGCAGAAACTCCTCGCGCTGAACCGGGAGCAGGGTACAAAGGTTCCAACGGAAGCGCAGCGTCAGGCCTCCGAGGAAGCGTCGCCGAATGTTTCGGGACGCGACATGGCGGATCGCTCCCTGGCGATGCTCAACCTGCAGGCGCAGATCGCGCGCCAGACGCAGGCCTACCAGGAGCGGCCGCGCAAGCGCTTCATCGGCGCCAACGCCCGTGAATACCGCTTCGCGCAATATGAGGAAGACTGGCGCGCGAAGGTCGAGCGCGTCGGCACGATCAACTATCCGGCCGAAGCGCGCGGCAAGATCTACGGCGTGTTGCGCCTGACGGTGACGATCCGGCCCGACGGCAGCGTGGAGTCCATCGACCTGGACCGCTCCTCGGGACTGAAGGTGCTCGACCGGGCCGCGTTCCGCATCGTCCAGATGGCGGCGCCGTTCGCGACTTTCCCGGTCGACATCCGCAAGGACACCGACCTGCTGGTCATCACCCGGACCTGGTTCTTCGCGCAAGGCGACAAGGTCTGGACCGAGTAGGGCATGGCCGATCGCTACGCGGTGATCGGGAACCCGATCATTCACTCGAAGTCGCCCTGGATCCACGCGGAGTTCGCCCGCCAGACGCGCCAGGACATGGTGTATGAACGCATCGAAGCGCCGCTGGACGGTTTTGCGGACGTGGTGGCCGCGTTCCGCGCCGCGGGCGGCCGCGGCGCCAACGTCACGCTGCCGTTCAAGGAGCAGGCCTACAAGTATTGCGGCAACGCCGTAAGCGAAAGGGCCGGCGCGGCGGGGGTCGTGAATACCCTGCTCTTCGAAGAGGGCGCGGTGCGCGGCGACAACACGGATGGCATCGGCCTGCTGCGCGACATCACCGTCAACCTCGGGCGCGCGATCGCAGGCCGGCGCGTGCTGCTGATGGGCGCGGGCGGCGCGGCCCAGGGCGTGGTCGGGCCTCTGCTCGGTGCCCGCCCGCGGCATCTGGTGATCGCGAATCGCACCGCGGACAAGGCGCGCGCGCTGGCGCAACGCTATGGCGCGGCTTCGGGCGGCGGATACGAAGAGCTCGGCGGCGCGCAGTTCGACCTGCTGATCAACGCCACTTCGGCCGGCCTCGCCGATGAATCGGCGCAGCTGCCGCCTGGCGCGTTTGCGACCGGCGCGCTCGGCTACGACATGGTCTATGGCCGCGACACGCCGTTCCTCGCCATGGCGCGCGCGGCCGGTGCCGAAGCGCACGACGGCACCGGCATGCTCGTCGAGCAGGCGGCGGAGTCATTCCGGATCTGGCGCGGCGTTGCCCCCGACACGAGGGCGGTGCTTGCGGCGCTGCTTGCCGCCTAAGACCTGGCGCTGCGTGCCGCCTAAATCCAAGAGTGCGCTGGGCTGGATACTCCGGGCATGGAAGGTCTTTTGCTACACCCTGGGCGCGCTGGTCCTGATCGTCGCTGCTGTTCAGTGCTGGTTCTTCGCCCACGTCCTGTGGTGGCGCGTGGTTGAGCCTGCCAACACGGCGTTCATGGAAGCGCGCGTGGAACGGCTGCGCGAAAAGGATCCCAGGGCGAAGCTCGCGCATACCTGGGTGCCCTACGAACGCGTCTCCACGCAGCTAAAGCGCGCGGTCGTCGCCGCGGAGGACGCAAAATTCGTCGGCCACGAGGGATTCGACTGGGAGGCGATCTCCAAGGCGATGGAAAAGAACGAAAAGCGGGGCAAGGTGGTTTCCGGCGCCTCGACCATAAGCCAGCAGCTGGCAAAGAACCTGTTCCTATCGGGCGATCGGTCGTGGCTGCGCAAGGGCCAGGAGGCCGTGATCACCTGGATGCTGGAAGCCACGCTAAGCAAGCGCCGGATCCTCGAGCTCTATCTCAATTTCGCGGAATGGGGCGAAGGGGTCTTCGGCGCCGAAGCGGCGGCGCGATATCACTTCGGCATCAACGCGGCGGCCCTGAACTCTTCGCAGGCGGCGTTCCTGGCCGCGATCCTGCCCAGCCCGCGGCGCTACGGGCCGGGACGCGTCACGCCCTACATTGCCGGACGCATCGAGACGATACTCGCGCGCATGCCGGCAGCGCAGATTCCATGAGTGAATTCCCGAGACGCCTGGAAGTAGAGGACCTGCAGCGCAATCTGCAGGAGGTCCAGAACCTTCTGCGTCGCCACAAGCTGGTCGAGGACCTTGTCGGCCGGCAGGAAATGCCGCGACATGACCTGGTCGAGAAGCTCGTCCACAAGCAGCACCTGGCGGAATTGCGGACCAGGCTGGAGAAACTCCATTCCGCCGACATTGCCAGCATCCTCGAGGGCCTGCCGACAGTCGAGCGCCTGGTGGTCTGGGACCTGGTGCGCGCCGAGCGCGAGGGCGAGATCCTCCTGGAAGTATCGGATGCGGTGCGCGAATCGCTCATCGCGACGATGGATCAGAAAGAGCTGGTCGCCGCCGCCGAGACGCTCGAAGCTGACGAGATCGCCGACCTCGCGCCGGACCTGCCTCCGCAGGTGGTCGAGGATGTCATCCGCGCGCTGCCGCAGGACGAGCGCGAGCAGTTGCGCGCTGCCCTGTCGTACAAGGAAGGCACCGTCGGCGCGCTCATGGATTTCGAGCACGTCATCGTGCGCGAGGATGCGACGCTGGAAGCTGCGAC